>JBHLNY010000047.1:0-15841 GCA_048941065.1 Promethearchaeota archaeon | reverse complement strand
AATCAGTTGATTGAGTTTAAGATAAATGATTTTATCAAATTAAAGCTTGAAAAAGGTAAAACTGTAATATACGTCAAAGATATAAAATTTTTGCAATGTAAATACTTATTAATAGAAATTCCAAAAGAGAGATTCAAAAATTTCGATAATCTTGCTTCAATTGATGATGTTAGTGAAATACTCGATCACTCCTTAGAAAGAAACAAAGATTATAGTTTATTAGATCCTAAAATTGAATTCTGGGGTCACTGCTCAAATCTACAAGCATGGTTTGAAAATTTATACGATACGCGTTTGCTCCATAGTAATTTAGCTTTTCCCCTTCTCAAAAAATTAACTGATGTAGGAGATCCTATTGCGAGACGAGTCTTCAAAGACGAAATTGTTGAGAGACTCATGAGTGGACATAAAAATGTTGCTCAATATTTAATTCGAGAAAATTATCTTGAATATTTCAATAATGAAGAAATTGATTTAATAATGGAAATCTTTTTTGAAAAAATAGAGAAGAGATTTAAAAAGAAATACGGTTCTACTATTGATAATATTGAAATCGATGCATTATTAGATATTGTAAAAGTTAATATAAATAATTCTAATACATTTTTAATTAATAATATAAAACCTATTGATAATATTAGTAAGGAAACTCATGTGGGTTTCTCATATGAAAAAAACAGAATAAGGGCTATTGGTTTTAATAGATGTGGATTAAATGTATTGCCATCTTCGATAGAGGATTTTCATAATTTAAAGGAACTTTATATGACTGAAAATAGATTAAAAGAACTCCCGGAATCAATAGGAAATATAAGATCTCTTAAAAAATTAAATTTGAGTGATAATTATTTAATTAGACTACCAAATCAAATAGGTAATCTAATAGATCTTGTAGAATTATATTTAAACCATAATCTTATTCAATCGTTACCTGAATCAATTACCAATTTAAAAAATTTAGAGGTTTTTTCAATTTGGGGTAACCATTTAAAAGATTTATCTAAAAGTATGAATCAAATTGATTCATTAAGAGTTTTAGGATTAAGTTTTAATCAATTGGAAGAAGTTCCTTATCATATATCTTACTTTATGAATCTTCAAGTTTTAGATTTAAGTAATAATAGGATCAAAATAATCCCTGATAATATTGGTCGTTTAGAATCATTAAAAGGTTTGTGGTTAAATAACAATCCAATAAAAACACTTCCAGAATCATTATTGGATATTGAATCTCTTAAAGATTTATATATTGTAAATACACCAATAGCTTTCAAGAAAGAAGGAGAATTAGAGGATCTCTTTATGCGTTTAGAAGCGAAAGGCGTAAATATATGGAAATAAATTTTGAACATTTTATGAATGCATGTGAAAGAGTTCTATACAATCATTTTATTTCTTCATACCATTTTCTAAGAAGATTATGCTTTTTTATATATCTAAGATAATATAGAGAAATTAATAAACCGATATGCGTTTCTAATTGCCATAAAAGAAAATAAACAGGGATACTAGCTTCTATTGTATAAGATCCTATTGAAATAGTACCGAAGTCCACAATTGGATACAATAGAAAAGGAGGGGATTGCCAAATAGTCCAAGGATAAAACAGATAAACATCAGCATGCGAAGGCAAATCTAATAAAACATGGGTAAATCCTCCAATCAGAGCAGAATATGTGGCAATTATAAAAAATATAATATCGAATCGTTTATTTCTAAGGTAATTCCATTGATCAATACCAAAATATTTTAGCGGTTCAAATAGTTTTCTCTCTTTAGATGCGATATTTGCACACATCGGTCCAAGAAATCTAGAAAAAATAATCGTTGCTAAAATTGCTAATGGGATAGTCCATAAAATTTGACCTATTAAGCTATGGCTAAATCCATAAATATTAAAAGGAAAGAAAGGTCTAAGAATTACACCAAGATCAGGAACGAAAGTACCAAAGCATAAGGCAGTTCCATCTAGCTTTTTAGGAAACTTAACTTTTAAGAATAATCCTGGAGCTTGATGAGATAATACAGAACTAGGCATAATATTAAAATAATAAAATATCCTTTCTTTAAGGCTTTTTTTGTTTTTAAATTATAAAAAAAAGATAAGTTTTGATAACAATCGCAAAAAGAGATTTTTACTAATTATTATTTAATCCTTATGTTATTTTGTTTTTATTAGATTTATAATATTCTTTAAATGCGAAATCCACGTTTATATGGACTTTGAGGTGCTTTTTCAGTAACAACAACATCAGTCGCTTGAGGTCCTTTTTGACCTTGAACAACTTCGAACTCCACTTTATCGTTTTCGTTTAATGTTAAATATTCATCTTCTCTACCAGCAAGGGCGGAATAATGAACAAATACATCATTTCCGTCTTCAGAATTTATAAATCCATAACCTTTTCGGCTATTAAACCATTTTACTGTTCCTTTTACCACTTTTATAACCAAATTTTTAATTTTCGAAAATAATTCTTAAAGTTTTACCTTTAAAAGAATTAATTTATATAAGAATCCCAGTGTATTAAACTTTTAACTTTTTAATTATTATAGAAGTTAGTATTTTAATTCAGTTTCTTTATATCGTAAGAAAAAGTGATATATATATGAAATTTATAAAAATCTTTATAATATTAAATTTAAATAATAAATCATACCAATTTTTTTAGTAGATTAATTAGGATTAGGAGATAGTTAGATATTATGACAATTAAGATTAAAGAAGCGTGGTCAGGTCCAGGTAGGCGAGATGAAATTATTACAGAATTTAAACCTGAATATGATGCTTTACATATTGATATGAGTAAAAAGGGAAATGCTGAATGGTGGTATTTTGACGCTCGTCTTGATAATGGATACGTAGTAGTTGGATTTTTTCGTGCAAAACATGAGCGAACTGGTAAAACAGGAGTAGAAATCGTAATTTACCAACCCAACGGGGAAAAAATCCAAAAAATATTTGATTATGATCATTCTGATTTAATTGTTTCAGATGATAGAGCCAATGTAAGAATTGCTAACAACTTCATAAGAGTAGACTATTCAAATGAAAAATTGCCTTCATATGAGATTTTTATTGATGAAGCTGATATCGGATTTCATTTAACATATAGTGCTAAAGTTCATGGCTGGATGCCTGGAAAGGGTTATACGAAATTCGGGAAATTAGGCCACTTTGGATGGTGTGTAGCTCTTCCAAGAGCCGATGTAGAGGGGACAATAAGAGTAAATAATGAACAAAAATCCGTAAAGGGAATTGGTTATCATGATCATAATTGGCTTAATTTCAACATGATTCGTGTTGTAGATTATTGGTATTGGGGGCGTCTCTATTCTGATACATTCACGTTTATCTTTGCTTATATTAAATGCAATAAAAAGATGGAGAATTATCCAATTAAAGTTCTAATGTTAGCAAAAGATGAAAATATTATTCTTAGTACCGGTGAATATGAAATAACTGAAAAAAGTTTTCAATACCATGAAAAAGTAGAAAACTATTATCCAAAGACCCTAATATTTAAAATTTCAGATCAACAACAAATATCACTTGAAGTTCAAAAGGTAATTGACGGTGATAATTTGTTATTCGAATTAAGTCCGGTTCTACGCTTTATTGCAAAAAATTTGTTAAGGCTTAAACCAGGATATTTTAGATTTAATTCTAAATTTAATATTGATATTCTCTATGACGGAAAGACTTATAAAGAACAAGGAGAGACGATACATGAAATGGTTATTGTAAGAAAAGCAAAACTAAATTAAAAAAATCTAGAATACAAATATTTTTAATAAAGAGAAAATTCCAATACCAATTGCATATATTGGTATAAAATACTTCCAAACTTTATTTGGGAACACTCTAACTAAATAAGGGGCAATAAGAGCAGCAAAAAATCCCCCCGTAAATAATGATGGAAGAAGCACAAGATCTACTTCAACCCCCGCAAAACTTATAAGAAAAAATGTGGTAATGCCCACAATTGAAACAATTGATTCTGCAAAAGATACAATTGCAGTCGCGCTTTTTTCGTAAACCCCCGAGAAAATTTGTCCCATTGTAATGACGGGCCCATATCCTCCACCCCCGATACCTTTATTAAAACCTGCTAAAGCAGAAAAACCTATTAGCATTTTAGGACGTGTTTTGGATGTCTCAAATTTCCTTAATAGTATTCTAATAAATCCAAATATTCCCATAAAAATAACTAATATTGCAACATATGTTTTAATAACCAAATCAGGGAATTTAATTGCAAAATATCCAATAAGAATTGATGTAAAAATAGCTAAACAGCCAAAAAATGCTATTATAAGTGAAATTTTCGTGGCATCATTTAAAGGTCGAAAAGAATAACGAACATTTTTAAATTCATGATCAAAAAATGTATCGATAATACCAGTAATCGCTTCTGAAATTAAGATAGCTGGAACTACTTGAAGTGGGGTATAACCAAATAAGAATAATAATGGTGATAATGCAGTTCCAAAACCCATACCAGCCATGGAATCCATAGATTCAAAAATGAATGCTAATAAAATTATAAATAAAATGATTTCCATGAATTTAAAACCCTACAATAAAATACTGAAGATTAACATGGTTATGACATAAAGCAAGATAGCTACAAATATTTTTTTAAAAGAATTCCTCTCTATTTTCATTCTCTCCATGATATGCTTATCATCTAGTTGCCTAGCCTCCATCCCGATATCCCAATTATTTTCCATTTATCATCAAGTTATATTTAATTATAATTAATCTATCTTAATTAAATATAATTACATACCATTATTTAAAGATTTTGGATTTTATATTTTTATTGGTTTTTCCAGAATTTATCAATTTATAAAATAGGAATTATGATTATTGCATTTGATTCAAGAAAAATTTATAAAATAGAAAAGATAGGATTTCTTTAATAATGATTTCTAATAATTCTGCTTTCAGAATATTTTCTAAAGGAATTTTTTCCTTAGACGATTTACTCTTAGCAGTTTTATTATTATGAGCGAAACAAATCCACTTTATCTTTTTCTTATATACTTTTCACGGATTTGTTCGCTTGGCGTGTAATTTATATAGAAAAAGGTCCGAAGTGGGTTAATTGCTTATTTGAGATCAAAATATAAAAATGAAATAATTAGAGTGATGATTAAAGATATGTATAATCCACAAGAAATTGAAAAAAAATGGCAAGAAAAATGGGAAGAGGCAAAAATTTTTGAAGCAAATCCAGATCCAGACAAAAAGAAAATTTTTATAACATCACCTTATCCCTACGCTTCCGGTACTTTACATATTGGTCATGGAAGAAGTTTTGTCAATGGGGACATATTTGCTAGATACTATCGAGCTAAAGGTTATAATGTATTATATCCAATGGCTTTTCATATTACTGGTACTCCTGTTTTGGCAATATCATCTTCCATAGAAAGAAAAGATCAAAAAACAATAGCAAGAATGGAAGATTATGTCTTGTTACATACTGAAAATCAAAAAAAAGCCGAAGAAATTGTAAAAAGTTTTGTAGATCCTTGGAATATTGTAAACTATTTTTCCAATACAATGAAGATTGATTTCAAATCTATAGGGATGAGCTTAGATTGGAGAAGGGAATTCACAACAGGAGATAGAATATATAATAAATTCATCGAATGGCAATATTACAAACTATCTGAACTAGGATACTTAGAAAAAGGCGATTATCCAATTCTTTATTGTCCTCGAGATGAAAATGCTGTAGGTGAAGATGATATAGCAAGAGGAGATGAACTTAATTTAGATATCAATGAATATATATGCATTAAATTCCCATTTGAAGATGGTTATTTAGTTCCGGCCACATTAAGACCTGAAACTATTTATGGAGTTACAAATTTATGGATAAATCCGAATGGAACATATGTTTATGCAAAAGTTAATGGAGAAAAATGGATAATTTCGGAGGAGGCAACTTTACTTTTTAAAAATCAAAATAAAAATATTATTATTTTGGAGAAATTGAAAGGAAAGGAACTTATTGGTAAAAAGGCTAAAGATGTTTATGGAATTAAAGAAATCTTAATTTTACCGGGAAATTTTGTAGATACTTCAGTGGCGAGTGGAGTTGTCTATTCTGTACCTGCTCATGCTCCCTATGATTATATTGCCTTAATGGATTTGATAAAAAATGAGAAGGCAATTAAAGAATTTAATCTGAACAGAGAAGAGATAGAGCAGATAGAGCCAATTCAAATTATAGATTTAGAAGGATTTGATGATATTCCAGCAAAAATCTATTGTCAAAAGTTCAATGTTCAATCTCAAGATGATGTGGAGAAACTGGATAATGCAACTTCAGAAAATTATAAAAATGAGTTTTATAATGGAATATTGAATGATAAGTGTAATAAGTATAAAGGAAGGAAGGTAATTGAAGCAGTTAATAGTGTTATTGAAGACTTAATAGAAACCAGTAGAGCAGATAAACTCTATCTTCCGATTACTAAAGATCTTAAATGTAAATGCGGAGAAAAAGTAATAGTTTCAATTTTAGAAGATCAATGGTTTTTAAATTTTAATGCGGGAAATTGGAAGCAGAGGGCATTTAATTGTCTCAATAAGATGGTGATTATACCAAATAAGTATAGAATGAATTTTGAAAATATATTTCATTGGCTTGAGAAAAGGCCTTGTGCTAGAAAAAGAGGATTAGGTACAAAACTTCCCTTTAATGAAGAATGGATTATTGAATCTTTAAGTGATTCTACGATATATATGAGCTTCTACACCATATCTTATCTACTTAAAAGAAATAATGTAGAACCAGAGCAATTATTACCAGATTTTTTTGATTTTGTGTTCCTAAAGAAGGGGAAGATCTCAGAAGTTTCAAAAAAGACGAAGATCGATTCCAAGCTATTGAAACAAATGCAAGATGAGTTTCTTTATTGGTATCCTGTAGACCATCGACATACTGCCATCATGCACATATCAAATCATTTAAGTTTCTATATATTTCACCATGTTGCAATCTTTCCTGAAAAACATTGGCCAAAAACAATATCTCTAATCGAACCTGTCATTATAGAGGGGCAAAAGATGGGAAAATCAAAGGGAAATGTTATTCCATTAGCAGATATTCAAAAAAAATATTCAGCAGATCTTTTTAGGTTCTATATCTCTCATGGTGCAGATTTTGGAATATATATGGATTGGAGAGAGAAACAAATTCAAGTTTTAAAAAATCATATCCAGCGGTTTTATAATTTTGTAGCTAAAAATATTAAACACATAAAAAATATAGAGGAAAAAGGTGAAAATTTAACTTCTAAATATTCAAAAGCTATCTTGTCAAAATGCATTAAGAAGTTAATTGAAGCAAAAGATGGATTAGATGATTTAAATCTAAGGAAATATCTTCAACTATCATTTTATGAGGTATTTAACTTATTACAAGAATATAATAGGTATTGTGAAGACCCAGAAGATGTCAACCTAGTATATAAAATAATTTTTCCTGACTGGTTAAAGATTTTATCTTTAACATTACCACATCTATGTGAAGAATTATGGGAAATGGCAGGCAATAAAAAATTTATATCTAAAACGGTTTGGGGTGATTTCCACCGTAGTTTAATAGACAATGAACTTGAGAAAGAATTTGAATATATAACAAACGTAATAGAGGATATCTTAAATATTAAGAAAATTGCAAAACTAGGGGATTCAAATAAGATTTATTTATATACGGCTCCTAAGTGGAAAGTTGATGTCTTTCATATGATTATATCCAAGCAGGGTAATTTTAAAGACATATTAGATGAATGCAAGAAAAAGGAGGAATTAATCAAAAATAAGGATTTAATCCCTTATATCAAAGTTCAGATTAAAAATAGAATATGGGAAAAAGAGTCCATTCTCTTTAACGAGAAGGAAATAATAAAAGAATACAAGAACCATATTGAAAAAAAAATTAATGATGCGATTATAATAAATTCAAAATATGACCCTAAAAATCGATCAAAAAAGGCTATGCCCAATAAGCCGGCAATTTATATAGAATCTTAAATTAGCAAGAATTCTTTTTTATTTTTCTATTTCTTCTAATCTTCCTATAAAACGGGGAGGGATAAAGTCTGCTAAAAACAAATCTCCCGATTTAAAAAAAGTAAGACCGTCTTTTCTAGCAGCTTTAGTATCTATTTTGAGGATTATTGGATTATTTGTCCTACGCTTTCCTACTAAAATGGCATCTTCCACACTACCTGATAAATGTACATACTGGCGTTTATCGCTTTTTAAACCTTCCTTAATTATTTTTTCATATGCATTTTTCGTGGTTCCATGAAATAAAAAAGGTGGTAAAGCCTCTGCTTCCTTCATCTTAATTTTTTGTTTTAAGCTATGACCGTAATACGCTCTAATTTTATTTTCAACTATTTCAAACCTTCTCTTATCAGAAGCATGTATTATCTTTTCGATTAATTCTTTTGTTATCTCTTTACCTTGATATCTCGTATTGAGAATCTTTAAAACAACATTTAAATCCGCAAAACCTTCTAAATCAAGTTGTAATTGAAATTTTTCAGGATCATGGCGTAAGATGTAGGCTAAAAATTTTGATACTTTAATATAAAAATCATTCAATTTATAACTCAACTATTCTAATCCATAAACTTGTCTTGGTCCAAGATATTGAGGAAATTTTTCTAATAGAGCTAATCTTGCGAGATAACACATATGACATTCATCTACGTAAGTATTTTCATGTTTTATCTCATACTTTCGTACTAATTCAGCAGGTCCTCCTTGAAACAAAGGACCACAAATAGGATGAGAGTCTACATTATAATTTTTAATTAATTCTGAAAGTGGAGTTTCCCAAAAATTACCAATACTTAAACCTTGACATATATGAGCATTACCAAATGGATCTATATGAATTCTTCCAAGTCCTTCCAAGTCTTCATATGGACATTCTCTCATTTCTTCCCAAGATTTTTGAGGTAATCCTTCAATTAATGTTTTAACAGCTCTTCCTCTAAACATTGCTCCTCCCCCAATCACAGGCTCTCCTTTTTCTTGATCCTTATCAATACCCTGCTTAATAGTAGGCTCATCAATAGTGATAGAATCTACAGGTAATTTCAAATTTATTGCTGCTTTTTGTGCTATTTTTGCTAAATTTTCTGATTCTTCTTCAAAATGAAATGTATCATCACTTACGCTAAGATCTGCTATACCTAAATCAGAAATAGGTTTAAGCCAGAGCTCGGCATCCTCTGTACTTGTAGCCCAATATGAATTAGTTACAATTCCATTCTTAAATCCTCTTTCTTTAGCAAGCCTCACTCCTTCAAGCATGACAGGATAAAAAAGAAATGGTTCACCGCCTTCCCAATAAATCCATTTTACAGTCCTTATCTTGACTGCCTCATCAAGAACTTGCTTAATTTGTTTTAATGTAAAAGTTCCTTTTGATTCAGGACTACAATACAAAAAACAATGATCACAAGTATAATTACATGCATAGGTTAGAAGAAAGTGAATACCTTTTAACATAATAATCCTCTTATATTAAGAATTTCTATTTGATTAAAACTATTTAGGAACACATTTATTCTTTTTACTTTTCTGAAAATAACTCTATTTTGAGTAAATATTCAAAATACAGGTCTTAAAATAAAATTAATTAATCAAACTTCATTTGATTCCTAAAAGATTTCATAAAAGGTGAATATATATGGCAGAACCAGTAAATATGTATGAAAAATATTACAAAGATCTAAAGCGAGAACCAGTTTTAATTGATTATGTGAGAACTCCAGTAGGAAAGAGAAATGGAACTGTTGGGTTGCATAGAGGTGACGATCTAGTAGTACATTGTTATGAAACTATTATGAAAAGAAATGATTTCGACCCTAACACAATTGGAGACTCTATTGTTTCTTGTAATAGTCAAATAGGCGATTGTGCTCTTGATATAGGTAGAACTGCTGCTTTAGCAGCTCATTTACCTGTAAGTGTACCTGGAATGTCTATAAATCGCCAGTGCGCTAGCGGTGCCCAAGCAGTAATGAGTGCTTGGCAAGCCATAGCATCAGGGATTCATGATTGTGTTATTTGTGGAGGTGTTGAAGTACAAAATCGATATCCTATTATGGCTGATTCTTATATTTTTGATAAAGAACAAAATAAGCAAGTTATGATAGCACCAAATGGAAAAATAATGACACACCCTTACGTGGCTCAAAAATTAAAAGAACATAAGACATCATTTGCAGGACAAATAAATTCTGCCCATGTTATGGGTTTGCACTGGATGCAAAAATCTGGAAAATCTTTAGAAGAATTTAGGCATGAAATGGATGGCTTATCATATCACTCCCATCAAAAAGCTTGCTCGACTTGGGATGAAAGAGGAAAAGAAATTGAACCAATTTGGTGTCCTAAGCTTGATGAGAATGGAAATCCAATGCTAGAAAATAATCAAGTTGCTAAAGATCCAAGTCTTTCAGTATTAACAGAAAAAGATGAAACACCTCGACCAGCTACATCAATGGAAAAGTTAGCAACTTTGAGAACGATAATAGGAAGGAAAAGCCAAGCATTTTTAACAGCAGGTAATAGTTGTCCCACCAGTGATGGGGCAGCAGCACAATTATGGATGACACGCCAATTAGCTGAAGAATATGGTTTTAAAATTAGAGCAACAATAGTCAATTTTGCTGTAGTTGGCACAGATCCTATTTTAATGCTAACAGGACCGATAGAATCAATCCCTATAGCCTTAAAGAGAGCGAATATGACTCTAAATGATATGGATTTTATAGAAATTAACGAGGCATTTAGTCCTGTTGTTTTTGCAAGTTGTTATGAACTTGGATTAGATTGGAAAGATCCTCGATTTAATGTCTGGGGCGGAGCAATAGCATTAGGGCACCCAACAGGTGCAACAGGTACGAGATTAATAGGCACAAATTTACATCAATTGGAGCATACTGGAAAAGAATATGCGATCTCTTCCATGTGCGTTGGTCTTGGTATGGGGGCAGCAACAATCATTAAAAATGAGCATCCAAAATAATAGATTTAATTATATATTATTTTTTTAGTCTACAATAACAACATCTTTCAAACCTAACATTTAAAAAATCTATTTTTGTGAGTATATTTAAAAAAATCAGTTTTTATAAAATTTAAAAATTAGGAGAAAATTAAAACTACTATAATTGAAAATGAAATTATTCTGGAATTCCTTATGAACAAAGTCGCAATTATAGGTGTAGGGCATACTAAATTTGGAAAATTAGAAAATAAAGATCTATTAGATTTATTATCTGAAGCTTCCTTAAAAGCACTCGAAGATTCAAATACTAATGACAAAGAATTCGATTCGGTATATGTTGGTGCGATGAGTCCAGAAGCTTTTAATCAAATATCTGGAGTTGCAAGTGCTCTCGTAGATAGAATAAGTTTAATACCTGCAGCAGCAGATCATATAAAAAATGGACCTGCTAGCGGTGGTTCAGCAATAAAAGCAGGTTTCCAAGCCATTGCTTCTGGAATGAGTGATCTAGTTTTAGTGGTTGGAGGTGAAAAAATGACTCATATATCTACACCTGGTTATATTACCTCAAATGTTGCAACCCTAACACATCCTCAAGCTGAAAGACGCCATGGTGTCTCTCTTCCATCTTTTGCAGGATTATTAACAAAAATTTACCTTGAAAAATATAATGCTAAACTTGAATGGATTTCAGATATAGCTATAAAAAATCATAAAAATGGGGCTTTAAATTCGAATGCGCATTTCCAGCGTACAATTGATGATATTATGAAGAGAGCTGTTCAAAAAGGTAAAGGAAATTGGAAAAATGTTTATGAATTTCTTGAAGATAAGAAAGCTAATCCAATAATCGCTGATCCATTAGGACTCTTTCACATTTGCCCTATTTCAGATGGAGCTGCAGCTTTAGTTTTATGTAATGCAGAGTTAGCAAAAAATTATTGTGATACTCCTATTTTGATCTCTGGAATAGGTCAAGCCACTGACACGCATATAATTTTTGAACGCGAAGATATAACTGTTTTGAAAGCATTAAGGATTTGTTCTAATTTAGCTTATAATATGGCTAAAAAGAAACCTGAAGATATTGATGTTGCTGAGCTTCATGATGCCTTTGAGATTTTAGAAGCGGTTCAAAGTGAAGATATTGGTTTCTTTAAAAAAGGTGAAGGAGCTAAAGCTGCTCATGAAGGATTGACAGAGATTGGCGGAAAAATACCGATTAATCCTTCAGGGGGACTAAAGGCACGCGGACATCCATTGGGAGCCACTGGAGTTGCCCAAGTTGTCGAATTAATTTGGCAACTACGAGGAGAAGCAGGAAAAAGACAAGTAGATGGTGCTGAAACGGGGATAACGTGCAATTTTGGAGGATTTGGAAATAATATAATCTCAATATTAGTAGAGAGAATGTGATTTTTTAAGTGTGAAGGAAAAATGTGTGCAAGAATAATAGATATTAATGAGAATACCCTTAATGAATACGGTTTATTTTGTAAAAAGTCTCAAAAGAAACAAGTTGGATATCAAAATAAAGTTAAATGGATTAAGGAAAGATTTAAAGAAGGATTAAGATATAAACTACTTCTAGTAAAGGAAGGAAAAAGAGAAACATCTCGAGGTTTTATAGAATACATCCCAGGTGAATATAATTGGAGAGGAATCCAAGCAAATAATTGGATGGTAATTCATTGTATTTGGGTAATAGGCAAGCATAAAAATAAGGGATATGCTTCTCAACTTTTAGAAGAATGCATTAAAGATGCGAAACAAGCAAAAATGCACGGAGTTGTTGCTATGACTGCTGAGAAAGGTGGCTGGCTTCCAAATATGAAACTCTTCATTAAAAATGGATTTGAAAAAGTCGATGAGCTAGAACCTCACTATGGATTATATGCTAAAACTTTCTCAAAGAATGTATCTAAACCTAAATTTTATCCTCTCTCTCAAGAAAAATTGAAGGAGTATGGAGAAGGAGTTACTATCCTATATACTCAACAGTGTCCATATCTGCCAATTCTCGTGAATGACATGGAAGAAATAACGAATGAAAAAAAAGTTAAATTTCAAGCACTACTTTTAAAAGATACTAAAGAAGCTCAGCAAAACAGTATTCATCCTTATGGTACATTCTGTGCTATATATGATGGTAAAATCATACCTTATAAGCCTGGAATTAAGAAAGAATTAAGAGAGCTACTAAACAAGAAAATCTAATTATTTAATATAGAATATCTAACGTTAATTTTTCTGAAATTCTTTTGGAATATATACAACAAATTTACATTCTGCTTTCCCTGTAAGAGGAGTTTCAATAGGTTCTACTTTAGTGGGTTGATCAAATATTATGTCCCAATATTGTTTAGTGAATCCAGTACTGCAATGGCAGAAATTCGGAGAAATTTCTTTTTCCGTACCGTTCTTAATTGCACCTCGTACCCATGCACAATAACAAGTATAATATCTTTTCATTCTCTCATCCTCAGCATTTAGAGCTTTTCTTATTTGATAAGGTATTTTGGTTACAATTATTTTATCTCCTTCTCTTATTCCTGGAGAAATTGTTGGACTATTTTTTATATACTCTACTACTTCTTCATCAACATACTGAGCATATTCTAAAGTTCCCTCTTTTTGATGTTTTTGAACACGTTCTACTAATTCCTGTTTTTTCAACTTTAAAAATTCATCAATATCGTTCAATTTTAAAAATTTTTCTCTATCTCTTTTAATAGGTTCTAATGGGCGCCCATGCAAGCAGGGAGATAATAGTTTTATGGTGTTATCTACACCAAGTTTCTCTTCTAATCTTTTCATAATCTCTTTTGTAAATTCTGGTTTTTTATTAGGATCGACTCCTAAAGGTGGAATGTCCATATCCTTAAAAATCTCATCTCGAATTTTTTCATTGAATTGCTCAGCAATTCTGAGGTATAAATTGTCCATTGCATTAGAAGATTCTTCGATATCAGTAATTTCAATGATATATTCATACTTCTTAGTAAAGTGAGAATAATGATATAGAGCTATTAACAATTCTAATACCTTCTCACTCCCATTTTCAATTAAATACTCTGTATATTCGAGGATTCCTCCAGTGGGAATAGAATCAACAGACAAATCCTTTTTTTCAAGGTATTTGTTAAATTCATTTAAAATAGCAATAAAATCCTCAGCTTTCTCTTGAGAAACGTTATTATTTGTGAGATATTTCATAAAACCTTTTTCTTTCAGAATATTTCACTGTTTGTTTTTTATCCTAGAATAATAAATTTAGAAGAATAAATTAAGATTTAAATTATTAACTCTGAAAATTTCTATTATTCCATATCTGAGAGAAAAAGATCTGCTATTGTAACCCATTTTTGTTTTGTCTCAGGGTCAGATGTATTTTTCTGTGTTAATTCTTTACCCGTTTTGAGATTTTTAAGTGCTAAATCATTATTTCCAAGTGCCTTATAACAAATCCCCAATTTAATATAAGTTTGATAAATGTACCAATCATCACTTCCAATCACGAGTGCTTTAACGAATTTTTTTGCTGCTTCATCATACTCCTCAAAATACATCAAAATTTCACCGTAAGTATCTTGATATATTCCATTTTCTGGTTCACTCTTTATGAGGTTTTGAATAATTTTTATCGATTCCTCTTTATTGTCTAAATACTGCATCCAATAAGCTTTATAACAAATAAGATCATTATCGTTAGGAAATTTTTGAATTAATTCATTAATTATATCTAATCCTGCTTTAAGATTTTGCATTCTTTTAAAGACAGCTACCTTTAGCATCTTAATATCCTTTTCACTTTCAGGAAAAAGTTCCAACATCTCTTCTAATAATTTTATTGTTGCTTGGTATTGGTTAAAATACATCAAAATTCTTATCTTTGAATAGTGTAATTCGAGATTTTCAGGGTTTAATTTAATTTCTTTATCAATTTTTTTTATCTGTTCTTCATATTGTTCCTCTAAACTTTGAGAGATTTCTGCTTGAAAAATATCTTTTATGTTCTGCCAAATTATTCCCTCTAATTTATCATAAGTTTCTTTTAATTCCTTTTTAATTTCAATTTTATACGCTAGATAATTAATATATTCCGGTAAAAATCCTCTTAATGACGCTTTCAAATCTTTATTGAATAAGAATTCGCAACTCATATCTGCAATATCATTTATAATGGATTTCATATCTATTGCACACACATCTGGCGATAGTTCTGAAAAAAGCTTATTCAAGTATGAGACTCTGGTGATTTCTTTCTCTGCAATTACCCGAATTATGCTTTCTAGTCTTCCATCTGATTGAAAATAATATCGCTCTCCAGATGGTTGCATTAACTTAAAAAATCTTAATGGATATATTTTGCCTTCTGAAATTTCATCAATATAGTAATCAAGTGTAGTTTTCTTAATTTTATAGGTTTTAGAAAAATCTTCAGAGGAAATAAAGTTTGGATATTGATCCGGGTGATTAATTGAAAGAAAAAGTAAGATTTTATGAAATATCTCCTCATCCTTTAATAATGACTTTACTTTTTCATAATCTAAAGTTAGTAAATTGTTCAGAAACCTAAATTGAATATCTTTATCTTTAATGCTATAATTTTCAAAAAATTGAATGGTTTTTTTAGTAATATCTTCAATGCGTTTACCCTCCTCCTCTAATATAGTTTGTCTATCTAAATCATAATTTTTGAGCATTCGTGAATACTCTGATTTACCTGCTCGAGTAATTATATATTTTCCATCTTCTTTTACTACAAATCCCTTTTCTATTAA
>JBHLNY010000310.1:0-3799 GCA_048941065.1 Promethearchaeota archaeon | reverse complement strand
CATCAAATCGGCTTAACTAAATTGATTTAATTTCTACTTTGAATTTATTAAATGACGGTTTTAAATAAAAAAAGTATAAGAGCAAAAAATTTCTAATTTAATCAAAAAAAGTGGAAGTTTTTTTATGTAAAAGCACTTTATTAATAGGTCTATTCCATTTCCTTTTTATCAATTTTTTCTATTGCACCAATTAGACGAAGCAAAAGATAATACCCATTTTTCCAGAAATAAATCATGAAGAGTGCAATAGCAACAACTAAAAAGAGTGCAAGACCAATAAATAATACCCAAGGTCCTGTACTTCCAAAAATTTCTGCCAAAGATGATGAGCCTCCTGAAGAAACTGTGACAACATCTTGTACAATTGCAAAAATAACTCCTATAATAATTGCAATTAAACTGATAAGTAAACCTCCTGCAGCAATTTTTACATCAGTACGATTTTTATATTTTTCCTCAAGTTCTCGCTTTTTATAGATAAACTTGATTAAAGATCTTGTGGATTTCTTAAATAAACCAAAGAAGAAAATCAACAAGAAAAATAAACCTGCTAAAAGCCCTGCTATAATGGCTATTTGATATCCTAAACTAAGATCTAAAAATTGTTCTAATTTGCCAGTGCGTCCAATAAAAAGGTCTGCAAACGTCCATACTATTCCTCCTAAACTTACTATACTAGCAATTACGATCAAAAAGTAAAAGATAGATGCTATTAATTTCTGAACTTTACTATACTCTTTCACTCTACTTGAAGTGTCAATTTCCATTTTTTTCACATTTTATATTTTTATTAAGTATAATTGATTAGTACTATTTACTTTTTTTTCTCTACTAATTTTGGTATTATAATACAAGTTTTCCTCTATATTATACCAAGTAATTTTGATTATAGAAAAAATAACATTTAAAATATATAAAATTGAGTATTATGATAAAAATTCTAATATTATTCAGAGTTTTTAGGCAAAATTATATCATTGAATTGTTTATAAATACTTTTACTATTCAAGAGATTATAGATATCATATGACATATTATAAAATTCCGCATATTTTTTATGTCGATTATCATTAGGTAACCATTTTTTATCAACTTTACATAAATTTTCAGCGGCTTTTGCAATATCTGGAAAAAGACCTGCTCCTGATGCTGCTAGAATCGCGGCTCCTAATGAAGTTGATTCTTCTATGACATTTCGAACACAAGTAATTCCTAGCACATCAGCATAAATCTGATTCCAAAAATCAGAACGAGATCCTCCCCCAGTTAACATTAATTCTTTTGGTTCAATCCCTAACTTTTTAAAAACTTCTATATTTTTTCTAATTTCGTAAGCTACACCCTCGAGTACAGCTCTATAGAGATCTTTTCGTTGATGACCTAAAGATAAACCAAATACGATGCCTTTTGCAAACGGATTCCAATGAGGAGCACCAGCTCCAACGAAATGGGGTATAAGAAGTATTCCGTTTGCTCCAATTGATGACTTTTCTGCTTCAGAGGAAATTAATTCATAAGGATCTTGACCTTCTTGAGCAGCTTGGCATTCTGCCATTCCTAACTCATCTCGAAACCATCTAAGTACAGCTCCAGTTGTAAAAATACTAGCTTCTTGTATCCATGCACCAGGAACTGCATGACAACTACATAAAACACGCTTCTCCGGATCGAATTTCGGTTGTTTTAAATAAGCTAGAATAAAACTCCCGGTTCCTGTTGTGCATTTAATTTCACCAGGAGATACTACCCCTACCCCCAAAGCTGCAGATTGCTGATCTCCTGCACCAGTTACTACTAAGGTTTTTTTATCAAATAGAGTTTCTTCAGTTATAATTTCTCCAATTTCAACTCCGCTTTCGAATGTGTCTGGCATTTTATCTAAGTCTAATTCCAATTCCGATGCGATATCTTCTGAATAGCTTAAGTTATTAATATCAAATAGCATTGTTCGTGAGGCATTTGAATAATCTGTACAAAATTTCCCTGTCAATTTATGAATAATGAAATCTGAGACAAGTAAAAATTTGTGAGTTTTCTGATAAATTTCAGGTTTTTCATCTTTAAACCAAAGTATTTTTGTGGCTGAAAAATATGGATCGATCGTCAAGCCTGTTGTTGTATAAATCTTATCAATCCCAATTTTAGCTTTAATGTATTCAACCTGATCTATTGTCCTCCTATCCTGCCAAACTAATGCATTATGAAGTGGGTTTCCATCTTTATCTACAGGAACAATTGTTTCCCTCTGATTTGTTACTGAAAGACTCACAATCTCAGTTTTATCAATTCCACTTTTTTTTATTGCTTTTTCAATTGTTGTTTTAATGGAATCCCACCAAGCATTGGCATCTTGTTCAACAAATGAGGGAGATGGATAAAAACTCTGCCATTCTTGATAATCACTAGCAATAATCGTACCTGCTAAATCAAAAATAAAGGTTCTACATCCTGTTGTTCCTAAATCTAAAGCAGCTACAAACATTTCTAAATTTACTCTAATTATAATTTTTTTTAATATGTTATATATCGAAGGATTTAATAAAAATTATTATCAAAATTTTGTCGAAAAAGTAAAGCTAATTACTTATTCTGATATCCACAATAAGGACATATGAATTTAATTAAACCCACATTAAAGCCTTTTATCTGCGTTATAAGTTTCTGGCAATTTGGACAACGTGGGGAATACTCAGGGAACCATTGGCCTTTTATATTCGGTATTTGTTTGAGCATTTCTTTAAATTTAAATTTTTCTAAATCTTTCTTATTTATTTGAAGTAATTGCTGTTCCTCAGCAACAGATTTTCCTTTAGGTGCTAAAACCATTAAAAATTTCATGTTTTTTGGATTATTTAATAGAGATAAAGTCCTATGTATTGCTTCTTTTTTATATTGGGTAAATAATTTTCCTAATTCTGGAGGAGCTAATGCCACTAATGTTGCTTGGGATCCTTTTAATTCATTTTTTACTTTTTGAAATAAAAATTGAAAGATTCTCCTTTCATTATCCATTCCCCAAATAAAATTCCATGGTTTTATGTCATAATCCTCATTCTCAGGACCAACAATTCGTTTGACGCTTTCAATCAAGGAGTAATGGTCGAATTTATACAGATTTGAAAGTAGATCATCGAAAAATTCAGGTTCAATTACAGGGAAAGATTTAAATATATTTTTTAATGAATATAGTTTCACTTCGGCTAAAGTTTTTAAATTAAGTGAATCCCAGGGAGTGAGAGTAAAGACCCTAAAAAAACTACTCATATATTATCAATAGGGTTTATGTTTAAAATAAATTTTATATTTTAAATTAATAATTTTTAAAAGTAACATTCAATATAATATCTCGTATGACATCAATTTGGGATATTAAAGCTGATATTCAACAAAAAGGAGATAATCTAAGAGAGGTATCACCTTTACCAGATAAAACAAGAGTGGATAAAAATGGTTTTACTCACTATGTATTCAGTAAAATACTGTTTAATAATCCTTGGTACAACATACCCGAAGATGAATTAGAGCTATTTAAAAAGTATCTAGATGGAGGATCAAGAATGTATCCTTCTGATGGGAAAATTCCTTGTGATATCGTAGCAGGTGAAGCTAGGAGTGTTTTAAATCATCTTATTGCATGTTCGGAAGATTCCAATAATCCTTATTGTGATAGTGCTAAAAAAGCATTAAAAGATGGAAAGAAAGCTATGGTTCGAGGCACATTGAAATTATACTTAGGAAAATATACTACAAGAGACTGGAGAAGAAAACGCTTTACAGATGATATAGATTTTTGGTGCTT
>JBHLNY010000309.1:0-3817 GCA_048941065.1 Promethearchaeota archaeon | reverse complement strand
ATAATCGCACCAGCATGCTCTTTAGAGACAAGTTTATCACCCAATTTAGGTGAAGTACGTAGATTAACTGAGGCTGCAACAAAGATTAAAGAAAAACGTGAGATTAAAGATATAGCAAAAATTAAGAAAGAAGTAAAAATATCCGATCTACCAGCTAAAGAAAAACGAGAATTAGAAAAAATTGAATCTGAGATTAAAGTAGAGGATCAAAAATTTATGTGTGTTGTTCATAAAGGACAAATTGTAGGAACTGTATACATCTGTCCAAATTGTAAAACATGTTATTGCTTGACGTGTGCTTACTCATTAAAAGCAAACGGAGAAAAGTGTTGGACATGCAACAATGAAATTAATCCTTAAATTTGCTAAAATGTAATTTATAAGTTCTTCATATTAAATAAAAGCAGCCATGTCCTTACAATTCTCTGCAATCCTTATCATATCCTTAACTTTAGCCTTATCATCGTAATCTAAACCATTATTCAATAATGTCGCTTTTTCTAATAATTTATCTTTCCTTAACCAAGATTTATGGGCCAAAATTAGATCTTTTTTTAAATAAGCATTCATAACATCATTGAAATATTGGTGGATTTCATCAAAAAAATCTAAAACTGTTTCACTAAGGCGCAATTCTCTTAATATTTTACCAATTTCTTGAATTTTTTCGCAAAACATACGAAAGTCCATTGCTTCTAGTGGAGTAAAATCCTGATCCTCTGAAACATACACTCCAGTTCTAAGATACGTTCTAATATGAGTAACCAATATGAAATAAAACTTTCGCAATTGTATAAAATTGTATTTTAATTCCTCAATTGATCCTTCTTTCAAATAATCAAACATATCAGCAATTAAGTATAGTAGGCGTTGTATTAGTTTTTTCGTTGGAATTTGCTTATAACCAAAATTTTGAATGACAATTCTTTGCCTTTTTTCTTCAGTTATCTCTGTATTGGGTAGACCATTAACAAGCCAACGAATTTCGTTTTTTAAATCTTTATCAATTTCCTTATCCGATATTATAACTAAATTGGTTTGTCCTGATAAGCAGTTTTTTACAAGCTCTCTCCCAACATACGGACTTGAGTTAAGTACTAATTCATCTTTCAAGTCTTCCTCTCTTTGCTCTAGTTTTGGAGAAATATTTAAGGACCCATCGCTTCGAATATCTATTGCTATCGGGGAGTTTTTCTCTAAATTAAAATTCTCAATCCATTTTTTAGGTAAACTTACAAAAAATGAACCACTTATTTTCTGTAGTTTTCTGAAGATCCGTTCCATAATTAATTATTATCTAAACTTTTATTTAAAATTGTTTAAATTGTTTAAGCTTTTTTATCTTCCTTTAATAATTTATACACAACATTAATTAATCCTTTAAACAATATTATAATTAAAAATAAAAAAATCAAAATTGAATGGAGGAAGTAGAAAATGATTACATGTGAAGAAGAGATAGACGAAATATTGAAAAAGATTTTAGACAACTCAAATAATAATTCGAGAAATCTTATTTCTCCTTATGGAAGTAATGGAAAGAAGTATTTATATTTATATCAAGCAAAAAAAGTTAATGGAGGAAAATAAAAATGACTGCAAGTAAAGAGGTAATTATACCCCTTCTAAAAGAATTTCCTAAATATGTTATCGTAGAGGAAATTAAGAAAGAAGCTGAAGAAAAAGTTAAGGTTATTTCAATAGAGGAAAAAGAAGTTGATCCTGTACAAAAGAAAAGAAATGAAAGAAAATGGAAAGAGTCAGAGGGGTATTATCTTTTAAATCCAAAAAGAAATGTGTTTGGTTTTAAAGATTTATAACTAAATTTATCTATTTTTTTATTTTATTCTTTTGTTTTCCATAATTTTAGATTTTTATTATTTTGATACAGTTTCTCAATAAAGAAATCTTAAGAAAACCCTACCTTAATAAAAATATAAAGAATTATAAATTGAGAAGTCTCATTATTATTATACTAAAAGGTAAAGATATGAAAACCAAGAATAATAACTTTTCAATTTAAGATGAAAAAATAATAAAGGATGGTAAAAGTAGAACCCGCTGAATTATTAGTAAAAGCAGAAGCAAAGGAAAAGAATTATAATTTATTAGAAGCAGCAAGATTGTATGAACAAGTCCTAGAATCTCTAATAGATAAGAAAGATTTTAAAACTATTGCTACGATTTATGAAAATATTGGAAATGTTTACCAATTGGCAAATTTTACAGCTGAAACAGAAGAAGAACATAAACAATGGATAGAAAATTCCATAGAAGCATATGATAAGGCAATAAGTCTTTATCAAGAGATGAATGATAAAGTAAAAGAATTAGAGTGTAGCGCAGGAAAACTTAGAGTTAAAGCAGACAGAGGAATATCTCCTGAATATTGTAAAGAATTGTATCTTAATTCTTTTCAAAAATATTTTGAAGTTAGTGAAATTTATAATAAAAAAAATGATAAAAACAATTTATTGAGGATTTTGAATCAATCTTCAATAACTTTAGGCTTTTTATTACAATACTGTGACGATCCTGTTGAATTAGAGCAATTATGCCAAAAAGGTGATGAAATAAATGAACGAGGTTTGAATTTATCATATGAACTAGATTATAAGGAATATATAGGAACTTTCTTATTCATAAATGCTCTTATAATTGCCATAAAAACCTGGATAAGTGTTTCCAGAACATATAATTTTATCTGGATGCATAGTGAACAGGAACAGATGCTTAATAAGTTCCTTGATCAATGTAATGAAGGTTTAAAGTATGTTGAGCAATGTGATGACAAATTCAATAAAGCTTTAATTTACCATTCTAAGGGTTCTATAAATTTACAAATTGCGGCTAGGTTTATTTATGATGAGAAAGAACAAAAAGATCTCATTGATAAAGGAATAAATTTCAGCGAGAAATCTTTAGATATTATTAGAGAAATAAATATTAAACCAATACTTATACATTTTATATTTTGGTTGGATTACCATCTTGCAGTTTTAGGAAGATTCCAAGATCTTCAAAAAAAAATATTAGCAGATATTAATGAAATTAAAGAAAAGGGAAAAATTTATCAAAATTTATATTCATTTTGGGGTTTCTTAACTAATCTTTTGTCAGCATTTTCTTATCAAAATTTTACTCAAAGAAGTTTTTTAAAATCAGATTTGAGAAGAATTTACGCAAAGAAAGGAATTAAAGAATTAGAAGATGGACTAAAAAAACTACCCTTTGGTCCATTTTTGCCATTATCATATCAGATTTTGACCAATTTCTATTCCCAATTAGTACTTCTAACTTCCCAAAGAGAGAAACGTGAAAAAATTATCAATAATATGTTTGAATGTGCCTATACTGCTGAAAAAGCTGGGAACAAATATAAAGCAGGAATGAGTAGAGCTGCTGGTTATCTTTCATTATATCGAGCTCATAAGACTTTATCTGATATTTTAACAAATAAACAAGAAAAAATTAAGAATTTATTAATTGCAATTGATGCAACTAAAAATCATATTGAATTTTCAGTTGAATCATATAGAGATTTCATTGCTGATTGGATGCATCTCGGATTGTTATATGAGGATTTGGCTATCCTTACTAAGCAAAAAGAACCATTGTCTCAGGCAAGAGAATTATTTCTCAATATAGTAAAAGATACTAAAGAGAAAGGTTACTATTACCACACGGCTGCTGCTTATGAATATATAGCAAGAATAGAAGATCGATTGGGCAATCATTTAGCTTCTGCTCAACAATATGAAATGGCAAGTAAAGCTCATATAAAATCATTAAAAAAAATTCAATTTAAACCATTAAA
>JBHLNY010000308.1:0-3825 GCA_048941065.1 Promethearchaeota archaeon | reverse complement strand
ATTATGTCTCGAGGTGAATTAATTGTAGGAACTAGTGCGGATTATCCTCCTTTCGAGAACTTCTCTTGGCCTTATACAGGCGAAATCATAGGTTTCGATGTCGATGTATCCCAACTGATTGCTGATGAGCTTGGTGTTACCCTTACAATGACCCATATAGACTTTACCCAACTAATTGCTACTTGTAAAGCAGGTACAGTCGATATGATTGCAGCTGCTATGACCTACACTCCTGAACGTGCAGAGAGCCTTGCACCCTCCATAACTTATATTACTGTAAGCCAAGTTGTCATGGTAAAGGATGCTTCACCACTCACTACAATTACAAATTTGACAGATCTTATAGGTCACACCATTGGCTGTCAATCGGGCACCGTAATGCAAGATGAGTTGGAAGCAATCGCAGGTATATCTGTTGTTGCATATCCTAGTGCTATAGTTCTTATGACAAATTTACTCGCTGATAATGTCGAGGCAGCGTATGTTGATGAACCTATTTTTAACTACTACAATAGAACAGAAGACCTCAGGATTATTTATAGTACAGGTTCTGAACCTTTGGCGTTATGGACTAGACACGGAGAACCAGAACTGTTATATGTTATGAATGAAGTCATCTTTGAAGCTTATCTAGACGGAACAATGTATGACTTAATAGATACATGGTTCGGGTAAGTGATGTTCCAGATATCTCCCATATATTTACCAAATCAAGAAGGATTTGCCCCCAAACATTTCTGTTGTCAGCCCTATGTCTATTTAAATGGTTTGTGTTGGGTAAATCCTAGACCAAATATTTTTTTTTTTTTAACCATTCTTAAATCTTAAAATAAATAAATCAATTAGAATTTTCCAAATTTAAGTAAGTAAATTTTTGGTTTTAAATCTTGGTTATAATCCAAAAATTATTAAAAAAGTTTCTATAATTAGATGATAACTATGTTGTTTCAAACAGAATTAGATTTTGTTGGTATAGGAATTGCCATTTCAATAATTATCTTCCCAATTGGAATATTTCTTTTGAGATGGTATGCTAAGAAAATTTATATGGCTCCTACTAATGTATGGGATACATCTTTAAAGCCTGCGTATATAGTCAGCTTAATATTGCTACTAATAAATGTTCCAATTAGTATTTTGATAAATTTCTTATTTGCTGAGAATCTATTTTTCTATCTAATGATACAATATTACAATTACATTTTAATTGATCTTTTTGTTGGTGCTATAATTGTTATGAGAATTTATAAAAAGAAATTTGGAGAAAGTGTTCAGTTTGTTATTGTTGTTCAACTTATTCTTTTTGGAATAGTCCTCATTTTAGGTTATGTAATATCTCTTATTCTAGGTTATATTTATCCCGATATTTCTGATGCTATATTTTTTATTCTTGAATTTGGGTTGTTCTATACCCTGTTTATTACGGCTATAAGTCTATTAATTGGGTTTTTGATTGGTATATTGCTAGCACTCATGCGGGTCTATGGTTCTAAAGAACTTGGTTGGTTGTCAAGCGGTTATGAAAAGATATTCCGTGGAATCCCTCTTCTGGTTCTAATACTAATCTTCAGCGCTGGAATGCCAGGATTATTCTTTTACCTAGATCCACTTGATAGGTTGCTCGCTGGTGTAATTTTAGCACTTGGTCTTCGCAGTGGTGCCTATCAATCTCAGATATTTCGTGGAGCTATTTTATCCGTAAATCCAGGGCAGATGGAGGCTGGACGTGCGCTAGGGATGAGTGGACTCCAAGCTTTTCAACACATTGTAATGCCCCAAGCCTTACGATTGGCAATACCTAGCTGGTCTAATGAATATGCAGTGGTTATTAAGGATTCATCTTTCGCCGGTTACTACGGTTCAATTGTTGAGATGACATTAGCGGCTTATATTTGGGGATTACGTACATTAGAACTATTTACTTTATCAATGGGCGTTGTTGCATTTATATACTTACTATTTACTTATCCTGTAACAAGGGTGTTTGGTGAAAGACAAACTAAAAAACTTAAGAAATTGGGAATGGGAGGTGGTTAAATATGAATGAACCTGTAATAAAAATAGTTGATCTATGGAAGTCGTATGAGAATCTCCAAGTCCTTAAGGGTATCTCATTTGAGTTAGCCGAGCAAGAGGTCAAGGTCATTTTTGGACCAAGTGGTTCTGGTAAAAGTACATTGCTTCGTTGCATCAATATGTTAAATCCTCCAGATAAGGGTGAAGTTTATCTCCGTGGACAGAATTTAATGGCACACGGGATTGATATTAATTTAATGAGAGCTAGAATTGGCATGGTATTTCAACATTTTAACTTGTTTGCCCACCTCAAAGCGATAGATAATGTTAGTATTGGCCTTCGCCGAGTGAAAGGTTTTTCAAAAAGAGAGGCACGTGAAAAGGCACTTGAAGCATTACATCGTGTGAGAATGGCAGATTGGGCTGACCATTATCCTGCACAATTATCTGGAGGCCAGCAGCAACGTGTGGGTATTGCACGTGCCTTGGCTATGGATCCGGATGTAATTTTATTTGATGAACCTACTTCTGCTTTGGATCCTGAGTTAATTGGCGAAGTACTTCAAGTGATGTTGGATATTGCCAAATCAGGCACTACAATGATAGTTGTTACTCACGAATTGGGATTTGCTAGAGCTGTAGCATCAGAAATGATTTTCCTCGGTGAAGGAATCATCTTAGAAAGTGGAACTCCCCAACATTTCTTCACTTCACCTAAATCCGAGCGTGTGAAAACATTTTTAAACCAACTTGATGTTTTATACGGAGGACACGAGAAACTTTTGAGGATATCAGATGAGGAGGAAGATAAATGATTTTCCAGGATTCTTCTAACCCAATTTTGGAATTTTTTACTGTATTGGAAGACTGGGATCGTTTATTGTCAGGTTTCTTGTTAACGATGTGGATGTATGGATGGGCGCTATTCATGGGGTTCTTTCTGGGCCTCATCCTTAGCATTCTCCGCCAATATGGAGGGATAATTCTTTCACGGGTTGCTACAGGGTACATCGAAATTATTCGTGGCACACCTTTACTTGCACAACTATATTTCATTTTTTTTCTGCCTAATACCTTAAATATCACTCCTGAAATTCCAATTATCGAGACTAACTTTGAAATCCTAAATACAGACATCTCATTAAAACTCTTGGATTACCCAATATTTGTTGGTATCCTGACTTTGAGCCTTAATAGTGCTGCTTATCAAGCTGAATACCTTCGTGGAGCTATTATCTCTGTTGGATCTGGACAATTGGAGGCGGCACAATCTTTAGGTATGTCTCGTTTGGCTGGTATTCAGCACATTGTATTACCACAAGCTTTACGTCGTGTCATTCCTGCTTGGTCCAATGAAGCTGCTTACCTTCCTAAATACACAGTTCTTGTATACTTTATTGGAGGAGTGGAAGAACTTTTTTTCCAGGCAGACATTATCGCCCATAGGACTTTTTTTATACTGACTACCTATATCGTTATCGCTTTAATTTTTCTAGTTACAATCACAATTATCTCCAAAGGTCTAGACATTATCCATAAACGGACAGCGATTCCCGGTTTGTAATTTTGCTAAAGAGTCTTATATAAGTACAAATAAAAAAAACAAAAAAAATTCTAATTTTTTTAATAATTTTTTTAATTAGATTAAAAATTTGAAAAATCTTCCATAAACCAATCATAGACTGAAGGAAGGTTTTCTATAATTCGATATTTAATCCTTTTATGTAGTACAACTATAAAAATCTCATCTTGCTTTCTTACAAATTGATAATATTCATTATCAGTAATTTTTTTTAATTTATTTTTATC
>JBHLNY010000307.1:0-3827 GCA_048941065.1 Promethearchaeota archaeon | reverse complement strand
CAGTAGGCTTGGGTTATCTTAAATGGGATGAGATAGAAAGATGCTGTGAAATTGCGGAAGTTTACACTCCTAATCCTAAAAATAGGAAAATTTATGATAAACTCTTCGAAGAATATCTAAATATTTATAATATCATGAGAAAAACATATAAACAACTGAATCAATAAAATCTTTCCTTTTTTATTAAACTTGAATTTTTTGGGCCATATCAGCAGAGATTCTTCGACGAATGAATTCTTTAATACTAATTACACGACTTTTAGTAAATGTTGAAGTAATTAATTTTTCTTTTAATCGCTTTAACAATTCTTTTTTAGAAATTTTCTTGACATCTTTTATAATTGATAATGAAAACTCAACTTCTTCAATAAATTTGGTAATGTAATATGCTAAGAATTTCCATTGTTCATTTTGGTCTTCTTTTTCTAGTGCGGATTTAATCAATGATTTTTCGAGTTCTAAATCAATTTTCCAGGGTAATTGTATTATATGACTGTGAGGATTTATTAAAAATGCCGTTCTTCTCTGGTTTTGAACCAAGGCATAAAAGTAAGTAGGTAAAGGATAAATTTCTCCATCAAATTCAATGATTTTTAAAGTTCTATTACTTTTATACATTTCAGGGATCAACTCATTAAAAACTTCATTGATCTCATCCAATTTAGCTATGACTCCGTTGCTTGTTATTATATATGATGGATAATTGAATAGTCTTGCGTGTATCAAACCTGCAACACATTTAAAACCTAATCTGTCAATTAAATTATTTAATGTCAATGTCTTTGTAGATTCATCTCTAATTGCATCTGTAGGTTTAACAGTTGGTGATGAGATGGAAAGATCGATTGCTTCATATCCAATAATTCTTCCTTTAACATCAATAAAAACAACAAATACATGATCGGGACATACTGCACCTTGCGGTACTTGAATTTTTACATGTCCATATTGTTTATTAGAAAATAATGAATTTGGTACATTTACAGTTTTTTCCGCGCCACAGCTTGGACATGATAATTCGAGTGGTTTAAATAGTCCATCCGACATATAACCCCGCCTAGATAAAATAATTAATATAAAAAACTGTATAATGAATAAAAATTCTCAAATTTAAATTTATTTTATTTTATCAATTACACTTTAAAACGTAAAAAACAAAAAAAGAAAAGGAATGAATTCGTAAAATGGTTATATTCATTTAATCAAATCTATACTGTTAAGTTTTCACCTATTTTCTTCCTTTTCGTGATGGAGCATTACAACAATACCCAATATTAACATAGCCATATCATCTGAAACATTAGGATCTATTTTAACCCCGTAAGTTCCTTTAATTTTAAACAATTTTTTATTTACCTCAGCAACTTCCTTACCCTCATTTAAGATCTTATATTTCAGAGTCCAAATGTTTCCTTTCATTTTAAAAGTCTTCTTTTCACTTGGATCCTCAAACCAATAACTAGGTTTCACAGAAACTAACTTTCTCTTTAACTGCCCAATAAATTTATCATCGTCAGTTTCGTCTCCCTTATAAAATTTATAGGCAGAGTGCACAGAAGGTATTTTCTCATGAACAGTTAGAATTGGATTATCATTTTGATCCCTCAAGCGATAGGTATTAGCTATTTTAATAAATTTTCCTTTAAAGTATCCAAGTTCTTCTCTATCAGGAGCCATCACCTTAACTTTATCTTTAAACGACACCAATTTTTCTTGCATTAAAAATTCTCTTTGTTTAGTAAGTTCTATAATTACCTCACCTTACCGTGATTGTATATTTAATTATCAAAATTTGATTTTTTAAATCTATGTTTTCAAAAAAAGTGGAATGAAATCTAAAAAAAAATAATAAAAATAAAGTTATTTAACCTTTTATTGATTTACCACTCTCTAGTTTATCTAAATCTTTTTCTTGAAGTTCACGTCTCTGAACCTTACCAGTCATACTAACTGGCATTTTACGTACAAATTCAATATATTTTGGTGATTTCCATTTAGCCATATTATTTATGCACCATTCTTTTAATTGGTCACTTGTGATATCTCTATCTACTTTGTATCCTTTCTTTAGAGTTACCCAAGCTTTTACAGCTTCTCCAGTCATTTCATCGGGTAATCCAGCAACAGCAACTTCATCAATCATTTCATGATCCCCTATAAGCTCTTCTACTTCTTTTGGAAATACTGAATGACCAGAAACCTTAATTAGGGATTTTTTACGATCACGAATTTCGACAAATCCATGCTCATCCATAAATCCAATATCTCCAGTTAAAAGCCACCTCTGACCAGCCCAGAATTTCAAATTATCTTCCTGTTCTTTTTGTTCACCCAAATATCCTAGCATTATATGTGGTCCAGCACAACAAATTTCTCCAGTATTTTCAACACCAAAACCTCCTTTTTCTTTAGTACCATCAGCAATAGCACCAGCCTCAAAATTATCGGAAGGAAAGATAGCCCAATCTGCACCAGGTATGGGCAATCCTAATTTCCCTGTTTTATAGGAACCCCAAAAAGGAGCTACGCTATGGATGGGTGAAGTTTCTGTTAATCCATAACCTACCCGTATTGGACAGAAGATCTCTTCAAATGGTTCACGCACATGTGTATGTAAGGGACCAGCACCACTCGTGGCATATTTCAGCTTTTTCCAGAAATCATATTTTTTCTTGAATTCCTCAGCACCAGTTTCTTTTACAAAGTCTGTTAACCTTTTGAATAGCATCTCCACCCCAACGTATATAATTCCCTCAGGAGCATCTAATTTATTTATTGTTTCACATAAAACTTCATCAGTTGGCGGTTTGGGGAAGAGAAGCATTTGCATTCCTAAATTAAGTGCCCCATTCATGACACATGTCATTCCGAAGGAATGAAAGAATGGGATACTTCCAATAGTGATCATTCCTGGAGATAATTTTACCCATTCTTTAATCATATATATGTTAGCAACTAAATTCGCATGACTAAGCATTGCTACTTTAGGTAATCCTGTAGTTCCACCAGTCATAAGATATACAGCTGGAGTTGTCCATGAATCAATTTCAACTTTAATCTCTTTAGGCTCTGTATTGTTTATTATATAATCCATCCAATACACTTTATAGTGCTCTGTTTCCTCAGGTATCTTATCTCGGGCATTTGGAATTCCTAAACTTTGAATTGTTTCTTTATCTGCAGTCAAGAAATCTTCAAAGTTTGAAGGTATTACATACTCTACACTTGTTTTTGGCAACACATCTTTAGGACCTGCTATATAAAGCATATCCATCATAACAAAAACCCTTGCACTTGTCATTGTTAAAGAGTGCAAAAGTTCCATTGGTCGATAAGTAGGATTGATGCCTTGGGCAATGGCACCAATATATTGGCAACCCATATATGCAACTACGAAATTGATAGAATTTGGTAAATCGATCGCTACCACATCTCCTTGTCTTATTCCTAAGTTATCATAGAGAAAAGTTCCAAACTTTTTTGCATAATCAAAAAGAGTTCTCAGTTTTACACGCTCAATATATGATCCATAAACAAATACACAGATATCATAATCCCAAGTTCCAAAATCATCAGCTGCCTTTAAATATCCTTCCCACATAGGCGTAATTTTCACACCTTCTACGTCTTTTAGTTGTTTTGGAACTCCTTCTGGCCAATAGCCTTCTGTAAACCATACTTTATTCTCATCAACTAGAAAATCATCTAAACTTGTCATTTTTAATAACCCATTTTTAATAGAAATTTTATTTTTTTGTAAAATAATAGATTAATTTTCTACTATTATAATATGTTTGATATACTATAATATAATAATTTAACTTGAT
>JBHLNY010000306.1:0-3853 GCA_048941065.1 Promethearchaeota archaeon | reverse complement strand
ATTTGGTATATTGCTTTTTTAACATTAATGGTTCCTCCAGGAACACCAATATTTAAGAAAAAAATAAGAGGAGAATTTGAGGAAATGGATGCAATTGAAATATTACAAGAATTAAAAATATTTATTAAAAAAATAAATTTTGAAAATAAAAAGGCGAACTGTATATTCCGTAGCAATCATGCTTCAAATTATTTGCCAATTAAAGGAATTCTTGATAGAGAAAAAGAAAAAATTTTAGAGGTCCTTAATTACGGATTAACTAATACTGAAATATTAAGGCCAGATTTTTTCAGGGCATTATAGGATTTCTTGAATTTTTATTTAATCTATATAACTAATAATACTAATCAATTAAATCGTTTTAGATTTTTTAAAAATTACTTCTTGCACTACAGAGTTATAATCTTTTATAGGAGATTTTGGATTTTTTTTTATTAAATTTATAAAATTTATAAGACCCTCTTGATTTATAGCCAATTTTTTAGAAAGAGAAGATATTGGGATTTTTTCGTATTCTTTAGAAATTTCAGTCAATCTTTTAGTAAGTAAACTTTGATATATATCTGAAATTAAAAATTTTAAATTAGGAAAATTTTCTGATTTTAGATCCTTGACAAAATCAAGAATTTTTCCAGAAACATCATGATAATTTAAATTATTACAACAACTTAAGATCTCATATATCCGTTTAATAAAAACAAAATACTTATTGATATTATCATGAATGTCTTTTAAATTATAATTAATTAAATTTTTATCTACTTCATTCTTTAACATAGCTAATAGTCTCATAAAATTTTCTAAATTAGATTCGTTAATTCTTTCTTTTAAAAGATTATTATATCGCCTTAAATAAATTCTTCTATAATTTCTTAACTCTGTATTTATTTGTCTATTTAGTTCTCTGAATTCAACAAGTTGATTAGTTATATCAAAATAATCACGATGATCTTCGATTAATGTAATAGCAGATATTGTTTTTTCCAAAGCTGAATTTATATCATTAATCTCTAATTTCTTAACAATAAAGCTCTTATAATACTTTAAATCATCTCTCAAATTTTTTTTAAATTCTTGAATTTCTGCTTTATCTTTAATTGATTTCATTCCTAATAAGTTTAGATCTAGAATTTATATATTCTTATTGAATTCAAATACTCTTGTTAGATAAATAAAATTTAATATTAATATGAAAATAACTCTAATAGTAGGAAAAGAGTAGCAGATTTAATCTTAAAAATTGAAAAATAAAAATTTAAAAATTATTTTTTTTAATCATTTTCAGCTCCACACAAAGGACAGACTCTTGAATCCCCGATTGGGTTCCCACAGTCCTTACATCGTCTTATCTCATCTGGAATATCCATTTTATCTTCGAATTTTTCTTCTATTTTATCTATCCCTTTAGAAAATATAGAACCTGGCCGATCCCCCGGCCAAATGATATTGATAATAACGCCTGATACAATTAGAACGATGAAAATAATAATATAAATAGTTAAGCTATTGCTTAAGTTCTCTTTTAAAAATTCCATTGTTGTGGTGATCCAATCGACCATCCATTCACCAATAGGAACTACAATTGGCTTTAAGAAAATTAATATAGCTCCAAAAATATCTGCTAAGGTTTCCAAAAACTCCATTGTTTGTAAAAGCATTTTTTCTTACCTCTTTTATTCCTTCATTCTATCACTACGAATTTTCTCTCTATTAATTGTAAAATCAATAACGTCATATACTTTAAGAATTATAGTTAGAAAGTAAATTCCCATATAGACTAAAATCATTTGTTGTAAATTCAAACCCAAAAATCCTGAGGTATCACCAAATTCTAAATCAAATATTATTTCAGCTGCACCTGAGAAATTATAGCTCCAAATGTATAAACTATTAACTATTACTTGAATTAAAGCGAACACTCCTTTTCTTATCGATTGTTTAGGTGAGGAATATTTAAAAAAAGCACATCCACATATAACTAATCCTAATGCGGTAACCCAAAATATAACATTAGTATAGTCTTCTCGTTCAAATTGTAATGGCAAACCACTTACAACATATTGTCTTATTAGAGAGAAAAGGGTTATTGGGATTATTATTGTAATACTTGCAAAGATAGCAGTATAAATAGTACCTTTAACTATGTTTATAGTTGGACCCATTTTTTTAACCCTCCTAAGGAAATTCACCTATTGAAATGTTATATACTCCAAGAATTAGAGAATGTAATCCCAATGAATATGTTAAACTCATCGTAAAATTAGCGTAAAAATTAAAAATTGGAGTTCTGAAAAGATCTATATCATTAATATTTGGAAAGGCGCCAAAATCGGTAAAATTTCCTGTATAATTACCATATAGTGTTTTACCTTTTTTAATCGTAGGGAAAGTAGATGTTTTATCGAAAATTTTTAAAGTTTGAGATATATTAAATCCTGTGCCAGTTAAATTTACATGGCTGTATTCAAGACCTATTTGAAAGCTTATCTCAAGATCTTCTAAGTCAAAATACCCAGCATTAGTCACATTAAAAGGTAGAGTAAAATTGATGTTGTAGACAACGCCTGTACTCTCATTGTAATCTAAATTGAATTCGGCATTATCAGTATCGATTCCTATATTGTCAGGATTAGATAGTATTAAGATAGCCGAAAGACCACCTAAAAATGATACAATAGTAACCGATAGAGTTAAAACAAGAATAAATATTCTTACAATCCATCTAAAGACTCGCGATGGTCTCATAATAATCAATAGAGTAGCTTATTTTTTTTAAAAATTATATTATACTAGATAATTTAAATTTAATTTTATAAGAATAATCATGCTTATGACATTTATATTTTGTTTTTTTAAGATTAATCTGTTTTGGAAATAAAACGGATGCAACCATTCATCACTAATCTTCTAAAATTTTAAAGAGTAGCTCATTTTTTAACCATAAACATACTGAGATTTTTTTATGAACAAGATACCTACTTTTATGCCTTTAATTTCCCCAATAGCAACATCTATTAAGATCTTATCATTTAATTCTAATTCAGAGAGTATCGTCTTTTCAATAAAGACTTCAATATTAAGATTTTTATCAGTCTTAGTCCATTCAATAAAATCACCATCTTCAAGGACTTTTTGTTTTTCAATTAATTCAAGAACATTGCCACAAAAAGCTAATGCTCAGGTTGAAGATGAGTAGAAAAAAATAGCAATGATAAACTTTTTTAAATCATTCTTAAACGGATGATTCTTTTGTTGTTCATAAATATAATCCAATTCTGAACTTGAAAAAACTATCTTAAACAGAAATCACCAAATTTATTTTTTTATGATTCTAATTTGCTAATATCTATAAATGAATTTAAATTTAATAATTCCAATATTTAGATTATAATTTATTAATATAATTTTTTATAAAAATCTAAAAAAAAATTGAGGTTATCATGGCTGAAATAAAAGAAATTCATGCACATTCAACCACATTTGAAAATGTAGAAAATTTAATGAAAACATCAATAGAAAATGGTCTAACTGAATCAGAAGCCCAAAAAAGAATTGAATTATATGGGAAAAATGAATTAATTAAAGAAAAAGGAAAAACCGCTTGGCAAATATTTATTGGGCAATTTAAAGATTTTCTGATATATCTTCTAATGTTTGCTATAGTTATTTCGATAATTATAGGAGTGTGGGAAGCATCTGAACCTGGAGCTGAAGAATGGTCTACGGAATATACTGATGCAATAGTTATTGGGGCGATATTAATTGTAAATGCAATTTTAGGATTTTATCAAGAATATCAAGCAGAAAAATCTCTTGAGAGCTTAAAAAAGTTGGCACCTCATTTTGCTAAAGT
>JBHLNY010000046.1:0-16153 GCA_048941065.1 Promethearchaeota archaeon | reverse complement strand
TCTTTATGATATAACTTAGCTATTTCTATTAAAGCCCAAGCATCTGCATATGATATTTTTTCTTTAGTTCTTTCTTTAAGAGGTTTATACTTGATATACTCTAATGATTCAGAATATAAATCTCGAGCTTTATTATACATTTCAGCAGAAGATTTATTATTTGCTAATCTATCTTCTATACGTGCAATATATTCACATGTAGCAGCTGCATAAGAATAACGGCCACTTTCAATACACTCCCTTTTTAGCTTAAAAAATATATCTTTTGCTTGTTCTAATGGATTATTGTTTCTAGATATTATTCCAATATCTTCTAATAATAATCCCAATCGTATTTGTCCAATCAACTCTGTTGTATAAGATTCAGGAGTATATTCTAAATATTTTTTAGATACTTCAGCAGCTGAAGACAGAATTTTTATTCTATTTTCATCATCCATAGCCAAATCCGCAAATGTTTTATAAGCTCTATACATAGCAGAGTAACCAGCTGCTCGAACTAATCCCCCTTCAAATTTTTCACCTATCTCTAATGCATTTTGAGCATAATTAAACATCTTATCAGAATATTTATTTTGTTCATCTTTTAATTTGGAAAGATGTGTTAATTCTGAATAACAGTATGTTAACATCTGATAAACCCAAGCAGAGAAAGGTAATTTAGGAAGATAATTTATAGCATTTTTTGCATTTTTTATCCCCAGTTTAGCATAGGATTTTCTTTGGTTGATAGTAAAAAAACTTCTTTGAGCCATATTAGCATAATAAAATACTGGTAAAAAGGATGCATAGAAACCCACTACATTATAAAATCCGGAATAAATTTTCCCTAACTTTAACATTTCATTAACATCACTATAGATCCTTTTTTGAATATAATTTACTCTACGTTGAAAAAAATTCCACCAATCGATATAAAATATTGATGCAATTATTAAAGCCTTATTATTAACTTTTCTTGCGTAATCTAGAGCTTTTTCAAGGAAAATAGTTCCTTTTATAGACCAATCTCTCTGTTTTATCTCATCTTTAATAAAATGACAAGCATAACCACAATAAATTTGTCCATAAGTATAATATATCATGCTAAGCGCTCTATAATCATCGGATTCTCCAACTAGCTCTATGATATCACTAAATTTTTTCCTTAATTCAATCATTAGGGTTTCAACATTATCATTTTTTTTAAAATTCTTTAAAAAAATTTGAAAGAAAAAGAAAAGCAAAATAGAAAATGCTATTTCGCCTACGTATCTGATATTTTTTTCTTCTATTGCAGAATTCAGAGCTTTATCTAATAAACCTAAATAGTTTTGATATAAAAGATCATATTCAAATTTTTCAGATAGATAGCTCGTAAGCCAACCTATGCAGTATAAAGCTCTACTCAGATTTCTTGCTTTACTTTCATTGTCTCCTTTTTGAGAGAATAATTCACTAGCTTCAAGGAAGATATTAAATGCATCATTAAGCGATTTCTTTATTTCCTCAATAGATTTTGAGATAAATATTTGTGTATATAATTTCTCACCCTTACACTCCAATTCTTCTTCAATAGAACCAATCTGATTGAATAGTTCTATTGCTTTATTATAAGCATTAATAGCATTTTTACATTGATTTATTAAATCAGTAGCTGAATCTACTGTTTCTGAGATCATTATATAAAGAAAACCCTGTTTTTTATAAGCATAACTACTTTTATCAAGCATTTCATTTTCTAAGAAAAAATTAGCTGCTTCTTTGTACAAATTTACTGCTTCCATCCAATTATAATTTTTTTCCTCTAATTGTGCTTTTTCTAAAATTGTCTCTATCTTATTTCTATCTGCCATTTATCATCATTTTGTTAGAAAAGGAATTTGATTCTATCTTTCCCCTATTATTAATATTAAATAACAATTAATATACTGTAATTTTTCTTTTTAAATTTTTAAATTTTTATCGCTTTAATACTCTCATTTTGATTCCAAAAATTCATACCATATCTATAGGAGCTTCAAATTTAAATTTTAATAAAAATTTCGGTTTTTCATAAATATTTAAGTTATTAAAAAATAAACTATATCTTAAAGTTTGAAAATTACTAGATCTTTCAGAGATAATAGGCTTATTTAATTGGGAATTATTATTCGTGATATGACTAAAGAAGATGAATATTATGTTGGTACATGCACTCATGTGAATGAGAATAACCCAGAACGTGAAACATCTGCTCCACGCCGTATATCTTGGCTTCGAAGAATGGAAAAATATGGTTTGAAAGTTAAAGTTGCACTATTAGATAATATTCATGCTGGTTTTTTATATATCATGCCTATTGAAATAAATCCATGGGATATACAAGGTAAAGATTTAATGGTGTTTCCATGTTTGGTTTCACACTCAAAGTTTTCACATAAAGGTATAGGAAAACAATTAATTAAAGCAGCAGAAGAAGAAACAAAAGATCAAAAGCGTAAGGGAATTGTTACAATGGGGTATTTTTGGGATTTTTGGTTTATGCCTGCTAAATATTTTACAAAACTTGGTTTTAAAGTAGCAACTAAAAGAGGTGATGAGGTTATTCTTTGGAAACAATTCGATTCTACTGCTGAATCTCCACAATTCAGAGAGGAGAAGTATAAATTTCAACCAATTAAAGGAAAAATTGTAATAGATCTCTTTTGGAATACTTTTTGTTTAACTAGTGATGTTGAAGCCCAAAGAGTGCGAGAAGTCGTTTCAGAATTCGGGGATGAGGTTGTTTTAAATGAATTTTCTGCTGATGACCTAACAATCTTACAAAAGTATGGAATTTCTCGAAGAATATATGTAAACAGTAAAAATATCGAAATAGGTCCAGAAATAGAGAAAGATAGACTAAGACAAGAGATTGTGAATGCTAAGAATAAGTTAAAATAAATTCTTAATTTTATTAGAATTATTAACATTCACTGAATAATAAAAAAGACTGATGGTTTAGTGTTTATTAAGGAAGAATTAGAGTTATTTGAGAGAAAAAGACCCAAATCAAAAGAAATTTGGCAAAAAGCAATCAAGTCTTTACCAGGAGGGATTTCTCACAATATACGAACATTTGGTTTGCATTTGATCGGAGGATTTCCTGTATTTATTAATTCAAGTAAAGGTCCATATCTAACTGACATTGATGGTAATGAATATATTGATTGTTGGTGTGGTCATTTTGCAATGATTCTTGGTCATAATCCTCCGGAAGTTCGAGAAACTATAAAAAAGTATCTAAAAAATGGATGGCATTTTGGGACTAACACAGAATACCAAGTTAATCTGGCATATACTCTTATTCAAGACAATCCTGGTATTGAAAAAGTAAGATTTTGTGTGACTGGAACAGAAGCCACTATGTATGCTTCACGTTTAGCCCGGGCATTTACCAAAAGAAGACTTATAGCTAAAGCTAAATTAGGTTGGCATGGTGCAAATGATACCTTAGCTTATGATGTGGGAACTTTAACCGGAGGAGAAATTTCTCCTGGACTTCTGGAACCTGAACAGGCAGGAATTTTGACATACGAAATAAATAGCAATGAAATCTTTGAAATAATTAAAAAGAATTCAAGTAATTTAGCTGCGGTAATTCTAGAACCTGTTTTAGGAGGAGGTGGTGGATTTCCCGCGAAATTAGATTTTTTAAAGCAATTGAGAGAAGAAACCGAGAATCATGATATACTCCTTATATTTGATGAAGTTATAACTGGTTATCGTTTTACAGATAGTTTACTACAAAATGATCTAAAAATAATACCTGATTTAACTACTATGGGAAAGATTATAGGAGGAGGTTTACCAATAGGGGCTATAGGTGGGCGGGAAGATATTATAGAGCAATCTAATCCTCAAGTAGAGAATTTAGTATTAATTGGTGGTGGAACTTTTTCTGGATATCCGTTGAGCATGATAGCGGGATTAAAAACCCTAGAAATATTACATAAATCTCACCAAGAATATCAAAGAATAAATCAAGAAGGAAAAAGATTATTAGATAATCTAAATCAATTTTTTAATGAAGAGAAAGCATTAATTGTAGCTAAGGGATATAAATCAATAATCATGCTTCATGCTCTTACTAAATGGATTGAAAAACCTTCTATGCAAGAAATTTTTGAATTTAAGGACAAAAAGCGCGAAGCATTACTCCAATTAGCTCTTTTCAATCGAAATATATCAGGTTTGCATGGACTAGGTTCAATTTCAATGGCTCATACTCATGAAAATATGCTTAGAGTTCAAGAAGTTGTAGAAACAATTGCACATCCAGTTTCTCAATCAAAATTTATTTAAGCATTATAATAATAGTCACATAAATTTAAGTTTCTCAAAATATCATTTCAAATGACTTGTAAAAAAAATTGAGATCCCATGAGTAAAAAATTTAATGTTATGCAAGTAGGATTAGGACCGATGGGGAGGATAATTGCTAAGCTCCTTATTAAACGTAAAAATTTAAATCTTAAGGGAGTCATCGACATTGATCCTCAACTAGTGGGAAAAAAGTTAAGTGAAATTTTAGATGTGGAAGTTGGCTCTAATCTCAGAGTCAAATCTAATTTAGACGAAATTCTCCCTAGTGAAAGTGTGGATGTAGTCATTATAGCAACTTCTTCTTCCTTAGAAAAAGTAGCTCCAATAATTAAGAGAGTAGTTAGATCTGGATGTGATGTAATCTCTATATGTGAGGAATTATCATACCCATTTCAATTTTATCCTAAGCTTTCTAATGAATTAGATGGATTAGCAAAATCTAATAAGGTTACTATAGTTGGAACAGGAATTAATCCAGGATTTCTCATGGATTTACTACCAATTACTATTACTGCTCCGTGTCAAAATGTAAGATCGATAAAGGTAGTAAGAATGATAAACTCAGCTAAAAGAAGAGTTTCATTCCAACGTAAAATAGGAACTGGTTTAACTAAAAAAGAATTTCATCAAAAAATTAGCAAAGGAGAAATTACTGGTCATGTTGGATTGAAACAATCTATTCAAATGATTATTGCTGCACTTGGAATTCAATGTGATGAAATAATAGAATTTTCTCCTATTGAAATAATTACAGAAAAAGATTTCACTACTTCATATGGTGAAAAGGTATCAAAAGGTTACGTATGTGGTTTAAAAAGTAGTGCAATAGCTAATAAAGGAGAGAAAGAAATAGTCATTTTGGATTTTTTAGCGTATGCTGGTGAACATGAAGAATATGATAGCATAGATATTAATGGTGATCCCCCTATCCATCAAAAAGTTATTGGTGGAATTCACGGCGATTTAGGTACTGCTGCGATGGTTGCTAATCTAATTCCCAAAGTCATAGAAGCAAAATCTGGTTTATTAACGATGAAAGATCTTCCTGTACCTTGTTATACTGAAAATTTGTTTAAAAAAAAATTAAATAATATCTTTGATCGGAATGTATAGTAAAATAGAGAGAAACGCAGCCATAGGGAATGTTAAAAACCAGACTAAAACTATTTTCCATAACCCTTTCTTAGTAGGATTATGACTTGCCTTGGAAAGTCCAACAAGTGATGCAACTAACATATGAGATCCTGATAGAGGTATTCCTAATGCCGTGCCAACAAATAAGATTACTGCTATCGGAATTTGAGCCGTAAAAGCGGTACTAGGATACAACTCTGTAATTCTTCCAACACTTTTTATTACTCCTCGACCTAAAACTAATAGACCTCCCGCTAAACTTAAGCCTGTTATTAAAAGAAGAAGATTTATTTGAAAATCTCCTATCCCAACAACGATTCCAACCGCATTTGAACAGTCATTTCCCGCTCTTGAGAATGCGGTAATACAGATAACTATTAGAATAATATATGTAAAAATTTTCTCTGTTTTTTCTAAACTCTGAAATCCATTCAAATGTTTGACTTTATAAGCATGCATAAGCTTAAAGAAGAGGAATGAAACAATATAACCAATAATCGGAGACATTATCCACCAAATGCTCAATTCAATAATTTTTAACCAGTCAAGACTAGCATTAAGAGCTACTCCAAGCCCTATAACAGCTCCAATTGTCGCGTGGGTAGTTGATATAGGTAAACCTAAAGCCGATGATAATATCAACCAAATAGCAGTAGAAATCAAAATCGTTATGACGATTGCATCATTGAGATCAACCAAAATACCTTTACCTACAGTTTTACTTACAGCTTCCCCTAATATAAGAGCTCCTGTTATTGCGAAAATTATAGCTAAGAGTATAATTTGCCTCATGTTTAAAATTCTCGAACCGTAGATTCCTGCGAATGTCTCATCATTTGCTCCTATCCCAAACGCGATTATAATCGCTATAATTAAGAATGTGATTAATATAACGGATAAAGCCATTTAAATCGCCATTAGTTATTTGCTTGGGTATTTTACAATTAAACTTCTTAGAAAATCGCTAATCTCTTCAGCATTTTCAATCATATCATATAACTTAATACATATTTTTGATGTTAAATATATTTGAAGGGATTTTTCTTCTGATTTTTTATATACTACATCTAAGATCCTAAATTTAGATTCACGACCATTTCTCTTTAGAATTTCTATATCGAATGATTTTTGGTAAGCTGTTTTAAAATCAGTCTCCATGAGGGTTATCATTTCTATTAATAGTTTTATAGATTCTTCATATGTATCATTAAGTTTTTTTATTTCCTCCTTTATATCGTCATAACATTCAAAAGGAAACACTTGTAAACCACGGGCAAGATCTTCTGATTTATCTGAAACGATGTCTAAATATTTAATTAATCTATACCGATCTTCAACTAGGAAAGGGAGTGCTCGTTTATCTGTATAAAGAATGTTTATATAATTTTCTTTTGCTACATCGGCTTCATGTTCACTCTTAACTACGTTTTCTAATTTTTCTTTGCTCAGTTTTCCTTCAATTAGATCGTTAATACATTCGTGGAGCAAATCTGAACCTTTTAAAACTTGAGCATTAAATTCATTTGCAGCATTCAATAATTTACTTTTTTTATCTTTTAATAATTTCATTCTATTCACATCAACATCTAAAAATTAAATGAATATTTCTAATAATCTCATTTATTATTTATTTCTTAAAAAAATTTTATTTTTTAGGGATTGATTAGAAATATAGTACTCAAGTTAAGAGGAAAAAAAATTAAATTACTAAATTATTTACATTTTAACCATAAAAATTTAAATTTCCCTTGCCGATTCTCAAAATAAAATTAGAGGATATCTATTTTGATCCTAAAGTGCAAACTTATTGCGTGAATCCTAATTTCAAGTGCCCTAATTTTGGGCACTCATGGGCATGTCCACCTGAAGCACCATATTTAGAAGAAGAAGTTTCTAAATATCAAAAATTTTTCCTTATATATGTTAAATTTAATTTGAGAGATTATTATAAGAAAGTAAAGGAAAAATTTCCAAAAAGAAGCGAAGAGTCTATAAAAAACGCATTCTTAATGAAAGAATTCCTACGAGATAAATTAGAACAAGAAATTGTAAACTTTATTGAAGAAATGCACTCCCTGTATAAAAAAAGACTTATTTTATGGGATGATTTTTGTAGAGTCTGCTATAATGAAAAAGATAAAGCATGTAACTATGATTCTGGTAATCCTTGTCGCTATCCAAACAAAATAAGATATTCAATGGAAGCTGTAGGAATTGATGTAACCAAAACTGTTAAAAATTTAAATTTTGGTATAGAATGGCCACCTAATGATTTTATTTATCGATTTGGTTTAATATGCATAAAATGAAGGAGATTTTATAATCTAATAATAAGCTCTACGATGATAAAGAATGAAAAAAAATAAGTGATTATTATTTAAAATTCATTGTCTTCCAATACTATAGTTTCACTTCTATCTGGTCCAATAGATATCATAGCTATATCTGTATTAATTTCTTCTTTAATTGCTTGAATATATATTTTCATTGTATCTGGAAGAGCATCGTATCCTTCTTTTGCAATTCTTGACCACTCTTCTCTAGTCTTCTCATCCCAACCTTCAAAATTCTTAAAAATTGGTTTACACTTCTCTATTATTTCATGATGGATTGGCCAAGTTTCGAGGATTTGACCATCTAATTCATAAGCAGTACACATTTTGATTGGATTTATTCCTTGTAAAGCATCTAAAAGAGTAATAATAATTTTATCTACTCCATTTATCATTACTCCATATCTTATATTAAAAAGATCGATCCACCCCACCCTTCTTGGTCGTCCAGTAACAGTGCCATATTCATGTCCTTGTTCTCTGATCTTCTCAGCTGTATCATTAAATAATTCAGTTGGAAAGCGTCCTTCACCCACTCTAGAAGTATAGGCTTTAATTATTCCAAAAATCTTTCCAATTTTTCTAGGGGGAATTCCAGTTCCAGAACTGATACCAAGAACATTCGCATTTGATGAGGTTCCATATGGATACATTCCATGATCTATTCCTAATAAATTACCTTGAGCAGCTTCAAAGAGAATTTTTTTTCCTTCATCAATTGCTTTATTCAAATAATAAGCTGTGTCGATAACATATGGTTTTATTTGTTCACCATAAGTTATATATTCTTGATAAATTGAATCAAAGTCAATATCCCAATTGGGATCATATATTTTAATCAAGTTCTTTTTAAGCGTATACAATTTCTCTAATTTTGGTTTTAAAAATTCTGGATGAATCAAATCGAAAATTCTGATTCCCCATCGAGCAACTTTATCTGAATAAGTCGGTCCAATTCCTCTTTTTGTAGTCCCTGCCTTATATTCCCCTTTTGAATTTTCTTCTAGTCCATCTAGGATCCTATGAAATGGAAAAATCACATGAGCAGTAGAGCTTATTTTTAAATTTATCTTTTTGTTTAGTTTTTTCAAACTTTCAATTTCTTCCAATAAAACCTTCGGATCAATTACACATCCGTTCGCTATAACACATTCTTTCTCTAATGGAGCACCAGATGGTATCAATTTAAATTTGTATTTAATCCCATCAGCGTTAATAGTATGTCCTGCATTATTTCCACCATTGTATCTAACTACGATATCAGCTTTTTGAGCAAAATAATCAACAAATTTACCCTTACCCTCATCTCCCCAACTAAGACCGCAAATTGCAATTGTATTTGTCATAAATAATTTTTTTTTGATGTTTTGTTAAATTTAAAATTCGAAGTCTGATCCAAAAAGGATTATTATATTAAGATTAAAAAGTTTTTTGGTCGCGATAGAGGGCTATGAAATATTTTTATATTTGAATTTTCTTTAAGATTTTAGACTTATTTTAATAAACTTCTTACAATCAAAGATGCCTCTTTTGAAAAAAGCAACTATACTTTTTGATTTAAGTCATAATGAGATGTTACACATAGAAGAGGAGGAATTTTCCGAACTTCTTAGACTACTTCAGCAATTAAATATTAAAATTAAGAAAAATGAGGATAGAGAATTATCTAAGGAAGTGTTGCAGGACGTAGATATCTTAATTATAGGGAACCCTATAGATGATTATTTTTCGAACATTGAGATTAAAGCAATTGTTGATTATGTAAGAATTGGTGGTAACCTACTACTTTTAAGTGAATATGGAGCGGATTTTTTACAAAAGACAAATCTTAATGATATATCTAATATACATTTTGGAATAAATTTCCAAAAGAATTTAATTAAAGAGCAGAATAGCATAAATCAAAATTGTACAAGTATAGTACATATTCAAAGATTTAAAAATAAGTATATAGCAAATGGTCTAAGAGAAGTTATAATTGGAGGAGCTTGCTCTTTATTCTTGAGTAAGGATGCAAAACCTTTATTAATGACAAATGAAGTAAGTGTATGGACAGAGAGATATAATAATTCCAATGAACAATGGATTAGAGAGGGAGAAGAGGAAGAAAAAATCTTGGGAGCCTATACGGAATATGGTCAAGGCAAAGTGGTAGCACTGGGAGATATAGACATATTTACAAATGATTCTAATATAGGTTTGAATAGATTAGATAATCAGCTTTTGATCACTAATATTTTAAAGTGGTTAATTGAACCAGTAAAAGAAACTGAAGTAATTAAATTTACTCTAACACAATTAGGAGAATTTCAAAATAATATAAAAAATATTAATAAAAAGATCGATAATATCATAGAAACGATGACAATTTTAGAAAATAGAATTAGCGTTATTGAAGATAAATCAGATATAGTAAAAAGTGAAAAAGAGATTAAGGATCTAGTTGAAAAAAAACCTAGTCAAGGAGACTAAGCATTATCATTCCAAGAATCTTGGTTAAAATTAATCAATTTTAAATTTTTTCCTAATTCACCATTATGTTTTTTCATTCTATCTAAAGTTAATTATAATATCCCTAAAAAAAGTGGATAAATATAATATTGAATAAAAAATTTGGTCATTTATGATTAATCTAGCATATAATGAGATTTTTGCAAATTTTGAGGAAATATCCAACAATTTTAATCGTAAGAATCAGTATTTTGATATATTATATGACTCTTTTTCTTATTTAAGTATTCTCAAAACACCTTCTGCCGAAGATATTAGCGTTAATACAAAAAAATCTGGAATAGTTGCGAGAACATTTGATAGAACATGGAAAGAAATAGCTATTAGTGATTTTGCTAATCTAAAAAGAATTACAGATAAATTACCTAAAGTTATTAATAAAGGAGAAGAAATTGTTGAATTTAAAGGCTGGAGGTTAAATAAAGAAGTTAAACCAAAAATTCCTCTTTCAGATATCCCAGCAGAAGATAAAATACAAAAAATTCGCGAAATATTTGACTTTATTCAAAATTATGACAAAAGAATTGTATTATGTAGGATAAAGTATATAGAATCTGAAATTACTCGAATATTTGTAAATAATGAAGGAAGTCAATTAAGGCAAGTTATACCTCGTGTAAGATTGTGGGTTTTTCCTATAGTTAAAAGAGGTACTAAAATTGATTTTGATTCCTTTTCTACTGGAGGTGAAATGGGTTTTGAACTTTTCGATCAAATTACAAATACTAAACTAGAACAAATAGCTAATAACTCTTTAGATATGTTAAATGCGAAAAAACCCCCCTCTGGTAAATTTCCAATAATTTTAGATCCTAAGATGGCAGGAGTTATAGCACATGAAAGTTTTGGACATGGATTAGAAGCAGATCAAGTTTTAAGAGAAAGAAGTTATTTAAAAGATAAGATAAATAAGAAAGTAGCATCAGAAATTTGTAGAATATATGATACACCTAGTTTAGAAAATAAGTGGGGATCTTACTTTTTCGATGATGAGGGTATTCCAGCAGGGAAAAATGTTTTGGTAGAGAACGGAATCTTAAAAAATTTCATTTATGATAGAAGAAGTGCTTCTGTATTGAAAGGAATTCCCCAAGGTAACGGAAGGAGACAAAGTTATGCTCATGTTGTGCATCCTAGAATGTCAAATACATATTTTGAGCCAAGTGACTATAATATAGATGAAATAGTATCAGAAATTAAAGAAGGAGCTATGCTTGTTCACCCAAGCTTTGGTATGGAGGATCCTATTGGAGGATTACTCCAAGCTACATCTAAGAAAGGATATTTAATTGAAAATGGTGAAAAAACGCAATTATTGAGTAGTACTACATTAAGTGGATATGTATTAGACATATTACAAGATATTGATGCAATTAGTAATGATATTACGGCTTTCCTTTGCGGAACATGTGGTAAAGGGCAAGGAGATTTTATACCCGCAGCTGGCGGAGGAAGTTATATACGAATTAAGAAGGCATTAATTAGTCCTGGGTGAAAAGAAAAATGTCAAGTAATAAATCAGATAAGATTGAAAGTAATTTAAAATTGAAAAAGATTAAGACACTTTTAGAAATCAGATACCTATTCAAGAAAGTTAATCTACACTAATATTAGAAACCTCGATAATTTTAAATTTATACTTAATTTAGCATTGTATTTTTTAACTTTAACCTTGGATTTATTAAGATTACTTTTATTAAATATTAAATTCTAAAATTAAATCAATACAGTTAAGAATAAATTTGTGAATGAGAAAAATGCCATTAAAAACACCAGAAGAATATTTAGAGAGTATAAAAAGACCAGTAAATCTGTATATGTTTGGAGAAAAAATCAAAGAATTTTGGAATCATCCTATTATTAAACCATCAATTCATACCGTTATGAAAATTTATGAATTGGCGCAAAAGGAGGAATACAAAGATATTATGACAGCTAAGTCACATTTAACTGGGGGAATAATAAATCGTTTTACCCATATTCATCAATCTGTCGACGATTTAATTAAAAAGGTAAAGATGCAAAGATTACTTGGCCGGAATACAGCTTGTTGTTTTCAAAGATGTGTAGGATTTGATGCCGCAAATGCATTGTATAGTGTTACTTATGAAATAGATAAGAAAAAAGGGACTAATTACTATGAAAGATTTAGGAAATATTGGATAGAAGTTCAGAACCAAGATTTGATGGTTGATGGTGCTATGACAGATACAAAAGGAGATCGTAGTAAAAGACCCAGTCAACAACCAGATCCAGACGCTTATTTACATATTGTAGATGAAAATGAAGATGGAATTATCGTTCGTGGAGCAAAAGTTCATCAAACAGGATTTTTAAATTCTCATAGAGCAATAATTATGCCAACACTTGCATTACGACCTGGAGAGGAGGATTATGCGGTAAGTTTTGGAGTTAATACAGATGAAAAAGGTATAACACTAATTTATGGAAGACAATCATGTGATACCCGTAAAATAGAAAAAGGAAAATTAGATATAGGAAATTATAAATATGGAGGTCAAGAAATATTTGTAATTTTTAATAATGTATTTATACCTCACGAAAATGTCTTTATGAAAGGTGAAGTTGAATTTTCAGGAGAATTAGTTAATCGCTTTGCTGGTTTTCATCGCCAATCATACGGAGGCTGCAAAGTTGGAGTTGGAGACGTCTTAATCGGAGCAGCAGCTTTAATATCGGAATATAATGGAACAGAAAAAGCCTCACATATTCGAGATAAACTAATTGAGATGGTGCATCTAAATGAAACTCTTTATAGTTGTGGGATTGCCTGTAGCTCTATGGGTTTTCAGAGAGAAGCAGGAAATTATGAGATGGATATGCTTCTAGCTAATGTTTGTAAACAGAATGTCACAAGATTTCCATATGAAATAGGTAGACTAGCAGAGGATATAGCTGGAGGAATTATTTGTACTCTACCCTCTGAAGCTGATTTTAAATCAGAAGAAATTGGACCTTTATTAGAGAAATATCTTGTTACATGCGAAGGATTATGTGCTGAAGATCGTTATAAAGTATTACGATTTATCGAGAATTTAACAATGGGCGTCGCTTCAGTAAGCTATAAGACGGAAAGCATGCATGGGGCTGGAAGTCCCATGACACAGAGAATTATGATTTCAAGACAGGCAAACCTTGAAGAAAAGAAAAAATTAGTAAAAGAAATTCTGGATATCGAATAAAATTAAATGTTTTCAAAGCTGGTTAAAACCCTCTAGGAAAAGAAAATGTAATATTTAATATTAAATTTGAATAAGTATGATTAATCAATCATATGATGAGATTTTTTCTAATTTTGAGGAGATTTCCAACAATTTTGAGCGTAAAAACCAATATTTTGATATATTATATGACTCAATTTCTTATCTAAATGTTATCAAAGATCCTACTGCTGAAGATGTTTCTGTTAACACAAAGAAATCTGGAGTAGTGGCAAGAACCTTTGATGGAACTTGGAAGGAAGTAGCTATTGATGACTTTTCTAATCTTAAAAATATTCCAGATCAACTGCCAAAAGTTGTAAATAAAGGAGAAGAAATTATTCAATTTGAAGGTTGGAAGTTAAACAAAGAAATTAAGCCAAAAATTCCTCTCTCAAATATCCCTGTTGAAGAGAAATTACATAAAATTAGAGAAATATTTAACTATGTTTTGAATTATGACAAAAGAATAATATTCTGTAGAATAATATATTTGGAGAAAGAAGTTACTCGAATTTTTGTAAATAATGAAGGAAGTCAATTAAGACAAGTGATACCTCGTGTGCAATTGGTGATGTATCCTATTGTTAAAAAAGGTACTAAAATCGATTTCGATTACTTTTTAACTGGTGGTGAAATGGGTTTTGAACTTTTCGATCAAATTACAAATACTAAATTAGAACAAATAGCTAAAAACTCTTTAGACATGAGAGAAGCCAAAAAACCACCCTCTGGTAAATTTCCTGTAATTTTAGATGCTGGAATGGCAGGAACTATGGCACATGAAAGTTTTGGGCATGGATTAGAGGCAGATCAAGTTTTAAGAGAAAGAAGTTATTTAAAAGATAAGTTAAATAAGAAAGTAGCATCAGAAATTTGTAGTATATGTGACACACCTAGTTTAGAAAATAAATTGGGATCCTATTTTTTCGATGATGAGGGTCTTAGAGCAGGGAAAAATGTTCTAGTTGAAAATGGTATCTTAAAAAATTTTATTTATGATAGAAGAAGTGCTTCAGTATTGAAGGGCAATCCACAAGGTAATGGAAGAAGAGAAAGCTATGCTCATATACTGCATCCTAGGATGTCTAACACTTACTTTGAGCCAGGTGACTATAAATTAGATGACATGATATCAGAAATTAAAGAAGGAGTAATGATCGTTAAATCCTATTTCGGGGTAGAGGATCCACTTGGAGGTGGAATGCAATGCTCTTCGAAAAAAGGATATTTAATCGAAAATGGAGAAAAAACACAGTTATTAAGAGGTATTGCATTAAGTGGACAAGTATTGGATATATTACAGAATATAGATGCAATAAGTAACGATGTTACTAATTTCTATTGTGGTACATGTGGTAAAGGCCATGCAGATCTGCTTCCAGTGACAAGCGGGGGAAGTTATATACGAATAAAAAAAGCATTGATTAGTCCGGGGTGAAGGGGAAAAGTGCTAAGTAATAAAATGGACCTTATTGAAAAATGTCTAAAATTAAAAAAAGTTAAAGATTATGAAATTTACCTTGTAGATCGCAAAGCTTATGAGTCAATTTTTTTGAAAGACAATATTGATAATGAAAGAATTGTTAATGATTTTGAGTATGTCTTACGAATTCTTACTCAAAAGGAAAACGAAACTGGAGTTGGAATTGTCAAAGGAAATTCTTTGGATTCTAAAGAAATTGAGAGAAATATTGAGACATGTATTCTATATGCCAATAACAATTTAAGTTCTAAATTTTATTTTCCAAATAAAGCTTCAATTCCGAATGTTTCAATATCTGACCAAAAAGTTGTTCAGGATCCCCTAGAAGTTAAAAAAGACTTAGTTGGGGAATTGATTAATGAAATAAAACAACAAAAAGATGTATTTCCTACTTTTGGTCGTTTTCGTGTTCACATTGATAAGATTTCCTTAAGAAATAGCAACTTAGTTGATTTAGATGCCTTGAAAACTTATTTTTTTATCGAATTTTCATTAAAGGCTCAAGAGAAAGGAAAATTAGCCGAATATTGGCCATTTTTTTATATTAAAGAGAGAAATGACCTGAATCTAACAAAAAGGGTGTCAGAATGGGCTAAATTAGCACGTGATACATTGAATGCTAAATCTCCTAAACCTGAAAAAAGAACCACTGTTGTATTTTCACCGCGAGTATTACTCGATGCTATTAATCCTGTAGTTGGTACCCATGCTTCTGGAAAAGCTTTTCATGAAAAAATATCCTTATTTCAAATTGGTGAACAAGCAGCTTCGGAGAATCTGACTGTTATTGATGATGGATTACTTAAAGGAGGGTTAAGTTCTAATGGATGGGATGGGGAAGGATCACCTCGTCAACGAAATACAATAATTAACAATGGTATCTTTCAAAAACATCTGTATGATCAGAAATATGCGATTTTAGGAAATGAACAGTCAACAGGAAATGGTAATCGAACTGAACAAGGAGCTATTATTAATGGAATTAGTAATTTTGAGATATTACCCGGAGATATGGCTTTTGATGAAATAATTACGAGTATAGATGATGGGTATTATATTTTACAGTTTGCTTGGTTAAATCCGAGTATTGTATCCGGGGATTTTGGTTCTGAAATTAGAAATGGATATTATATAAAAGACGG
>JBHLNY010000305.1:0-3874 GCA_048941065.1 Promethearchaeota archaeon | reverse complement strand
TTTTTAAAACCACCCTTTTCATATAAATTTGCTGCTTTTCTAAGAATTAATTTAACATTTGGATATAATCTTCTTTTGACTTCAATATCATGAGACTGATCAAATTTACATCCTTTTTCAAGGGCTATACAAAAATTAGAATTACCATCAGCTAGATATTTCAGTTTACTTTCTGTAAAGAAATCGCTTGCTTTTGAAAATAATTTTGCTGCTTCTGCGAATTTTTCAGGATCTTCATAGTTTTCAGCTAATTCCATGTTTTCCCATGCTTTACAGAGATGAAATATAGCTTCTATTTCTGCTCGTTCTCTTTTAATCTTGTATAATATACAAATATCTCTGAATTGAGATGCTGCGCTGTTAAATTTTTCAGCAGCTACAATATGTTCTCCTCTTTTTCCTAAAATTCTTGCTTCATCAAGATTTATTCTCGCAGAGCAATGATTCATCCTTACTTTAGCCACTTTTTCAAGTTTTTTTAATTCTTCTGATCTTCTAACATTTTTCCTAATAAATCTAATTGTAAAGATGGCATTATCAAAGAGATCTCTAGTTTTTTTATAGCTCTTTATAGCTTCATCATATTTTTCATGCTTACTGAGATCTTCAGCTTCTTCTAAAGATATCCAAGCTCCATAATAAACTGCTTCGTGATTGAAGCTAGGTAATGCTTTTAAAATCTCTGATGCCTTTTCATAATTTTCTTTTGCCTTTAAATGCTGTTCCCCTTTATGATACACCTTAGCATTCTCAATGAAGTACCAAGCCTTAGCATACTTTATCTTTTCACTTACCCTATCCTTTAATGGTTTGTATTCAATTGTTTGTAATGACTTATCATGGGCATTTTGAGCTTTATTATAGCATTCTGCTGAAGTCATGTGATTTCCTAAACGATCTTCTAGACGAGCAATGTACTCATAACAAGCTGCTGAATAATATTCATAACCTTTTTCGGAGGAATCTTCAATTAAGCTGAGAAATAATTCCCTTGCTTCAATCAAGGATTTTTCTTCAGTTGTGAGAATTCCTAATTCCTCATAAAGTAACCCCAAACGTAGTTTTGCTGCCAAATATACCTTATCAGACTCAATTGTATATTTAATATTATTCTTTTGAGCTTCAATCGCAATTTTTAAATGCGGGATTTTCTCTTCCTTGTTTTTAACAATGTCTGCTTTAGTTTTATTAGCTCTGTATATCGAATCATAACCAGCTGATGTAACATTTCCTCCCTTATATCCTTTAGCTGCATTTTCAGCCTGATCTGCGTAATAAAACATCTTTTGAATATATTCCTCTTGAGGATCATCTTCTGTAGCAAGGATAACTAATTGAGAATATAAGTTTGTTAAGATTTGATAAGTAAGGGCAAAAAAAGGTCCAAATGCAAGATTTTTTAATTGTTCTTTTCCATATTTAATACCCAATTTTGCATACGATTTCCTTATATCGTTTTTTAAAAAGCTCCTGCCGGCAAAATTATGATAATACATTAAAGATATACGAGATGTTAAGAGACCATGGAATGTATATAAACCATCATATATTTCACTTAATTTCCGAAGCTCATGTACATCTTTAAAAATTCTCTTCTGATAATAATCAAGTCTTCCAAAAACAGCAGTTAAATAGTCTAAAGTATAAATAGCAGCGATTAAATCAATATTATTTCTTGAAGCTCTGCAGAAAATTAAACTTTTCTCTAATAAGTCGAATCCCTTTTCTACAAGTTCTAAACGTTCATATCTTTCATCAGTAAATATAGTTCCAAACATGCAATAATGGTCACCTACTGCTAAATAAATACGTCCAAGAAGAAAATAATCATCACAATTTTTGAGTGAATCTAAAGTTTCTTTACATCTCGAAAGAAGTCTTTTACGTATTTCTTCTTCCTTTTCATCTCCATATATTAACTCCGTATACCTATTCCAAGCAACAAAAATATTTTCTATATATAATAAATTAGCTTTAAAATCAATATTATCAATTTTTTTTAAAATTGTCCAGGTTTTTTCTATTAAATTATGACTCATTTGCATATAATAATTAAATTCAGATGGATCCTTACAATAAATCAGTGAATTGAAAATTGAGTTTAATATTAATAAAGAAGATTTTATGAGATTATTGTAATCATTTCTACTTGAATAAATCTTATTCAAATTTAAACAAATATTGATTGCTTCTTTTGAAGCAGCTTTCCCTCTTTCAATTGAAGATGGGCAATAACTCACAGCATTAAAAGCTTTGGCTTTACATTCCTTACTTAAAAGGTCATCATTTAACTGGATAAAAAGACTCTCTGCTTTATCAAAAGCTTTAACAGCTTGTTCCTTCCAATGGACGAAATCTTCTTTGGTTTCTGATCCCATAGTAACTCTTAGACATATATCACCAAATTTGATATAAATTCTTGCAGCTTCATTCATTGCTTCTTGCTCTAAATGTCCTTTTGCTGCTTGTTCATATAATTCTGCAGCTTTCGCCCAATTATAATTCTTTTCCTCTATTTCTGCTTTTGCTAATAATTCGGCTGCGTTTATTTTTACCATCTTTGAATATTATTTCATTTTAAATAATAAAGTTAGTTTTCTTGGTTTTCATATTTTAACCCTTTAGTATAAGTAATAATGAGATTTCTCAATTTATAATTCTTTATGTTTTTATCAAAGAATGAAATATAATATATTTGCTAAATAAAAACCATTCAAAAATACATTCGTATAGCCAATCCCAATAATATGATAGCTACGATAAATTGAAGTTGATTACGAGATATTTTACTTGAAATCTTTGCTCCAAAAACAGATCCTAAAATAGCGCCTATACCAATTAAAATACCAATTAAATAATTAATTTGACCATAAAAGCTCTTAACAATTGTGTTATAAATAGCCGTAAAAAAAATTATTGATGTAGAAATTGCAGTAGAATTATGAATGGGGTACTGTAGCACAATATGCAAAGATGGTGTGTTAATAATTCCACCACCTATACCAAGTAGATTTGCTGTGAAACCTGCTAAGATAAATAAAGGTATAGATTTCATAAGATTCTCTTTATAATTGTGTTCTTCAAGATTAAATCCATTTTCAATTAACTTGTCTGAATCATCATTGTTCCTTGTAGTTATAGCTTTATAAATCATATTTAATCCGGCAATAAGTAAAACTGATGCAAATAAAATTTTTAATATGGTATTATTGATTGGTACAAATAAAAATAAAATACTCGCAAAAATACTTCCTAAAATGGAAAAAACACCAAAAGTAATAGCTAATTTTATATGTGTTCTCTTTTGTCGTATATAAGATAAAAATCCTGCAAATGAAGATATTAGAATTATAAAAATAGAAGTATCTATTGCTTCATTAATGGGGATTAAAAATATAAGAGCCATAATAGAAACAAAAAAGATACCGCCTCCAACACCAGCAATAACTGAAGCAGTACCTGCTAAGAAACCAAGAAATATTAATAAAAGAATAATTCCTAGTGATAACTCCATATACACACAAATATCTTCTTTCTCAAAAAGTTTCTTAAAAAAATCAAAAATTAAATTATTGAAATGTTATTAATTTAGTAAATAAATAACCAGAATTTTTCATAATATATCATATGCCTGATTCTAACGACGAAAAACTAATAGTTGAACTTGTTGCTTGTTCTCGATGTGGTAATCCTTTTATGGTAGAAAAAGGTAAAAAATCTTCTGTTGATCTTGTTTGTGATAATTGCATTAAATTAGAACAACGAAAGAGACAGTTAGCGTTAGGTGTTATTGATAGTGTAATTGAATCTCAAAAAGAAATCGGAGATTCAATTATGGAAGTAAAGAATAAAATATCCCAATCTCAGGCTAATA
>JBHLNY010000304.1:0-3908 GCA_048941065.1 Promethearchaeota archaeon | reverse complement strand
GCCATAGTATATTCTTCAAATCTTTCCATTTCTAAGCCTTCCTCTATTTCGGTAGGTCTTGCACTTAAAACCTTTGGCGGTTGAATAACAGGCCGTTGAATAAAAATAGGTCTGTAGAAGTCATATTTGAAAGATACAGGCATTCCTGCTACTAAAGATAATTCAATGTCATCCCAATCTTGATTTGTCGTGTTTTCAATAAGACTCCAACCAGAAAGTAAACACTTCTGTTCTAATGCCTGTTGTTTGCTCATTATTAATCGATAAGAAGTTTTCCAGATAGGACTTTCTCGTATATAAGAAACAAAAATACTTCTTTCAACGTTATCAGCTCCGCCTGATTCACAATTAATTTTTATCTTCTTTGCATCTTTCTTCTTTCCAGCAATAATAGTATCAAGAAAAAATTTTAAATCTTTTTTAATATCTTCATTTAATATATCGAAGGACTTAATTTCTGAAAATGGAATTTTGGTAATAATATCATCATCTTGCAATATTATCAATAACTTCTCGATTATTTTTTCTTCTTTAATAAATTTTTCAAATTCTTCAATGCCCATTATAGTTCCTAAGATTTGTTTATTAGCTCCAACTATTAGATTGACTTTAGCTCCTTTAATTTGAGTTATAAGCGAAGAAAACGAATCTTTATCAGGAATATTTAACATGATTGATTCTAATAATTGTAAAGTGTCTAAAGCAGCATCATAAGAAATTGAGGATATATATCCCTTTTCACTAGTGTCTAATACAAAAAGAGATTTTAGTACATCATTCATCTCATTAACTTTGAACTCAAGTTCGAATGAATCTGTTCCTTTTATTATCCCTTCGAGAATATAATAAGAAACACCGTGCTTAAAAATTATGACTTTTTTTACTTTTAATTTTGACATAAAATTATTATACATAAACAAAAATTTAAATGTTAATAAAGTTGGAAAAGTTAGGATTTATAAAAAAACTCCTAAAGTCTTATAGATTAATAAGACGTTTTACATATTATTTTCTAAGATCTCAAGGATATCTTCCTCAATTGTTGCTTTTGGATGCTCTACGATAACATCAAGGAATTCACCATTAGCATTGAAGAAATAAAATGTAGGGATTGCTTTTAATTCAAATTTTGGATCAACTGCCTCTGGAGGAGAAAGATTTTTATGCCAAATTGTCTCTCCCGGTTTATGTAAAGCATTAACCATTATTCCATAAAGAATATGTAAGCTAATATCTTTGCTTTTCATCAATTCTACAATTTTGATCAGCCGAGGTACATTCTTTGAGCAATCTGGACACCAATCAGCACCCAAAGCAACAATTTTTAACTTTTCGTTTTTGTTCTCTAAATAACTTTTTATCTTTTCAAGCACAGCTGAATTTGGTTCATAAATCTTATAGTTATAGCCGTTTTTGTCGCCATAAGTTTTCAAGTATTCATCTGGGGTCATTGTGGGGGAGACAAGATCATCCCATTTTAAATTTATTTGTGATTTCATATTTATTAAAGAAATTTCATTTTTTTAAAAAATTTTTTTAATGATCTATAAATTTTAGAGCGGAATGCTTAACTTATAGAGATTTATAATAAGATAAATATATGAAAATAAAACTTTTTATTATAAATGAAAATTATTCTTCAAAGGGATAGGGGCGGTTAAGATTTTAAAATCATATAGGGGAAAATTATTAAGCGTAAACTTAACAAATCAAGAAGTTATGGTTGAATCATTAAATGAAAAATACGCGAAACTTTTCTTAGGAGGCGCTGGTTATGCTTGTCGATATCTATATGATAAATTAGATCAAGATACAGATCCACTTTCTCCTAATAATATCTTAATGATTATGACTGGCCCTCTAAATGGTACATTTGCTCCAAATACAGGTAGATGGGTTGTTTGTTCTAAATCTCCTTATACTATGATGTGGGGTGAATCTAATTGTGGGAGTTGGTTTGGCGCTGAGGTTAAAAAAGCTGGATATGATGGGATCATAATTTCTGGTGCTTCAGATAATCCTGTATATATTGAAATTAGAGATAATGATATTAAAATTGAAGATGCAAAATTATTATGGGGCAAAGGAACCTATTATACTACTCAAAAACTTAAAAAAATCTTTGGTGATGATAGAGCAATGGTAGCTTGTATAGGTATAGCAGGGGAAAACCTTGTAAAATATGCAAATATTATTTCTGAAGAAAGAGCAGCAGGAAGAACGGGTATGGGGGCAATTCTCGGTTCAAAAAAGTTAAAAGCAATAATAGTTAAAGGGAGTAATGTAAATTTAGAAGTTGCAGAAAAAGAAAAGTTAAAACAAGCAATTAAAGAAGCTAGAGATACAGTTAAATCATCTATTGGTTCCCAGGCTTTAGGTCTTTTTGGTACAGCAAGTACCCTAGATACTTATAATGTAACTGGTGAATTAGCTATAAAGTATTTTACCCTGTCAAACTGGAAAAGAGCGACTAAAATTTCAGGGATTACAATGGCAGAGAAGTTATTAGTTAAAAATAGATTTTGTCATTCTTGTGTAATAGGATGTGGCCGAAGAGTAGCCATTAAAGAAGGTAAATATAAAATAGACGAAACTGAGGGTCCAGAATATGAAACTCTGGTAAGTTATGGCAGTTTGCTTTTGAATGATAGTTTAGAATCAATAGTTCATATTAACAAAAAATGTTTTGATTATGGTATCGATACTATTAGTTCTGGAGGAATTATTTCATGTTTAATCCATCATTTCAATCTTGGTAATATTTCTTCTAAGGATATAGATGGATTAAAACCAGAATGGGGAAATATTGAACTAGTAGATAATGTATTAGAAAAAATTGTTCACAGAAAAGGAATTGGAAACCTCTTAGCGGAAGGCTCTGATGTTTTTGCTAAAAAGTTTAACATTTCAAAAGATGAAATTGCTACTGCGAATGGTTTAGAAATCACTTATCATGATTTGCGTTCCAATTATGGAATGGCTATTGCTTATGGTCTTGGTGCAGCACATAAAGGTCCTTCACATAATCTCTGTGATATGTATTTTGTATTATTAGGGTATCCATTTGAAGAAATTGGTGCTCCTACAGTTACTCTTGATAAATATTTAGATAATGAAGAAATGGCTAAAACATGCTCTATAATAATGGATTATCGTGCGCTATATAGTTCAATAATTATGTGCTCTTTCTGTAATCCGTTACCCTCTCAAGTTGCAGCATTAATCAAATATGCTACAGGTTTAAAATTTGGACTTAATGAGATTAAATTATACGGTGAAAGGATTTTAAATATGAAAAGAATGTTCAACTTAAGAATGGGAATAACACCAGAAGATGATCGATTGCCCAAAATTCTATTGAATGCTTTTTCAGATGGTGGTTCAGCTGGCAGAACACCGAATTTTGAGAAATTAAGAAAATATTTTTATAAATATCGTGAATGGGACCTTGAAAATGGAAAACTAAGTAACGCTAAATTCAAGCTTCTAAATTTAGAAGATTAAATTGAAGATATATTTCTATAGATTAATTTTATTAATAGATCAAAAATTTTATTTACATTTTCACCTGTTTTTGAACTACATTCGATAAATCCATTTGCTTCTTTTGATCTAGCAATTTGCATTGCTTTTTTAGTGGATATTTCCTTTAAATGAATTAAATCAATCTTTCCACCAACGAAAATAATAGGCAATTTATTATCGACATCTTTTTTAGCAATAGCTTTATCAATTATCGTAAACCATTCATCTACGTGGGCAAGTGACCCATAATTTGTAATATCATACATAAATACCGCGCCATTTGCTCCTTTTATATACATAGGAAACAGAAATCTAAACCTTTCTTCACCAGCAAAATCCCAAATCTGTAATTTAACAATTTCTCCATTAATTTCAATATCTTT
>JBHLNY010000045.1:0-16401 GCA_048941065.1 Promethearchaeota archaeon | reverse complement strand
TTGAGCATAAAAGGACAACACCCTGCCATTTCCATAATTTCTTCAGGATTACTTGAATTGACTTCAACTGTTGCTAAAAATAACTCCACTTTTTTAAAATTTATCCCAGGTTGGAATTGTAATATACCTGATTTTTCAAGTTTTTTAATACGCATCCCAACTGTAGGTTGACTACGATTTATTATTTCTGCAATTTGGGTATGAGTTAAATTTGGATCTTCTTGTACTAATGTAATAATTTGACGATCTATATCGTCTAATTTTAACTTTTGACTAATCATAATAACACTTAAATGAAGTTTTTTACAACTATTCTGGTAGAATAGGATTACTAACAATTTATAAAAATTTATAAATTATAAGTTTATCGAATAATTAATATATGTAGAAGAAATAAATTATCTAATCAATAGTAATAGCTCCTATTTTACATGCTGTTGTACATATATGGCATTTGACACAAGTATCTTCTCGCTCTTGTACAACAGTTGATTTAGGAATTGTTTCTTTATTAATTACCTTATAGATTCCTCTAAAGCAAGCTTCTTCACATGAAAATTCTTTACATTGACTGCACTTACTGGTGTCAATGTGGTGAAACTTATAACTTTCTATAACTTCTTTATTTTCAGCTTCACTCATTATAATAACAATATTATGAATGATTTTTATGGATTTAGTTTATATTGTATAATAAAACATTTTAATATCTTTTCCCAAAAGTAATTAGAAGGTCTTCAAAAATGGATGATAGTATCTTTTTCACTTGGTTTATGATTGTTATGATCATAATTGCAATCCTAGTCTTCATATCATTGTTAAAAATAACAGCAGGATATGGACAGCATATCTCTAAAAAATGGGGACCAGCCATAAATGATAAAGTAGGTTGGGTAATAATGGAAATTCCAACAGTAATTCTTTATTTTATATTTTACATAATAGGAGATTACCAAACTAAATTCATGACTCTTCTATTTTCGGGGTTATGGTTTATGCATTATGGATACCGGACGTTTATTTTTCCCAGTTTAATAAGAGGGAAACGAGAAATGCCAGTAACTATAATCCTTTTTGGAATGATATTTAATTCTGCAAATGCATATCTTCAAGGACGATGGATTAATACTTTTTCAGGAGGCTATAAAACAAACTGGCTTCTTAATCCCAAGTTCATTATTGGTATAATAATCTTCTTTACTGGATTTTTCATGCATATACATTCTGATCATATAATCAGAAATCTACGTAAACCCGGTGAAACTGATTTTAAGATCCCTTACGGAGGTATGTTTCGATTTGTCAGTTGTCCTAGTTATTTGGGTGAAATAATAGAGTGGTATGGTTGGGCAATTATGACATGGTCATTACCAGGATTAGTCTTTGCAATCTGGACTACTGCTAATTTAGGACCGAGGGCTCGAAGTAATCATCACTGGTACCAAGAAACGTTTGAAGATTATCCCACAAATAGGAAAGCACTCATTCCATTTATCTTTTAGAAAAAAGGAGCTATTTAAAATTCATTCATTTCTAAATTCAATTAGTTTCCTTTTCAAATATTTTAGTTCACTTTTTAAATCTTTTCTCATTATATCGACAATATATGATTTAAAATGGACATTATTTAGTGAAATTAATTCTTCTCTTTTTTCTTTTATAGCTTTCTGAATTTCCTTAAGATCTTTAAATTCTTGCTTAAACTTAGGAAAAAAAATCCGAAATTCATCACCTAAACTATAATGTCCATATCCACTATAGGGATGGTGCATAGTAGTTCTATAGATGTTATAAATTAAACTAATTGATATGAGAAAGGGGAAACCACTTATAAATGTACTAAAGACGATCGTCAGGAGCAAATTATCGAAAATCATTGATCTCATAAAAATAAAAAATACTATAATGAAAATTAGTGGCCAACTAATTAAAGTTATTAACAAAGTAAAATATATAAATTTCATTTTGAAATAGTTTTACTAATTTCATTAATATTAAAAATCTATTTCCTACTTAACCATATAGAAAGAATTACTTAAATGTTAAGGCTAATAAAAAAGAAATATATAAATTTCAGATAATTTAGATGAACTTTATTGTGTAGTTAGTATTCTATGTTCATTCCCTTAAAATAATCAAAAGCAGAATAAGCCGCAATTACCCCTTCAGCTACTCCCGTAATTGCTTGCTTAAATGGAGCATCAGCAACATCTCCAGCTGCATATATACCTGGAATATTTGTTTCTGATTTTCTATTAATAATGATTTCTCCTTTTTCATTAGTCTTTACTCCAATCTGTTTTGCTAAATCTGAATTTGGTATAGAGCCAATCTCTATAAAAACTCCCTCAACTTCAAATTTATTACCATTTTCGAATGTAACTGAATTTACGGAATTATCTCCATTAATTTCTACCACTTTTGTGTTCTTGATAATTTCAATTTTATCATTTTCATAGACGCGCTTTTTATTAATTGGTTCAGCACGTATTTCTTCACCACGGTAAATAATGTACACTTTTCTTGCATTTTGAGTTAAAAATAATGCTTCTTTAGCTGCAGAATCACTTCCACCAATAACGCAGACAACTTTATTATTATAAAAAGGACCATCACAAGTAGCACAGTATGATACACCTCGTCCTGCAAACTCTTCTTCTCCTGGAATTCCAAGCTTTCTTCTTTCTGATCCAGTGGCGATACAAACTGTATAAGCTTTAAATTTTTGAAAGAAAGAATGCAGTTCAAAATGATCATCAATTTTTTCAATACTCCGTATCTCATCTGATATATAGGGGATATAAAGTGAGTCCATATGATCCTTGAACATATCCATTAAACCTTGACCGCTTATTGAAGTAATCGCGGGATAATTCTCCACAATGTGAGTTGTAGCAATTAAACCTCCAAAAGTTTTACCTATGACGAGTACTTCCATTGCGAATCTAGCAGCATAAATAGCACAGCCAATTGCAGTTGGACCTCCTCCTAAAACAATTAAATCATATGTTTTTTCTAAATCAAAGCTTTCCATATCAATATTGAACACGTATATTCCCTCCAATTAATGCTCGTAATATTTCATTAGGCCCAACCATTCCAACCAAGGTGTTCTGATCATTTATAATGGTATAAGGAACACCAGCGGCATCATAATATTGCCCAATGTCGGGATTTGCCATGATATCAATTATTATAGTTCTAATTTTCCCCTCAGATGCAATAGCGAAGGAGTTACTGATTGCTATCACCTGAGGACAATAAGGACAAGTCTCTGTCATCATTACCTTTATAGTTGATGGTGGTATTCTATTGAGATTTTGTTTTATAGTAGCTTCATAATAATTTGGAGCTCCTGCAAAATTAAATATAGTTTGGATGAAAGGTTGGATCTCACCTCCTTTTGGTGCTGCTAAATATCTGATTAATTCTCTTCCATTTTTATCTATGAAAAGTATTGTTGGTACGCGTGTAATATCGAACTTTTTTGCAAATTCTGGATTATCATCTATTGATAGTTCTTCAATTGTTAGCATCCCGTTTGAATTTTCTTCGTAAACTCTCAATAAAGCCATAAATTGTCCGCAATCCATACATGCTCTAATTTTTGTTCCATCAGGCTGAACTTTTTGAGATGTAAACACTTTTAATTTTACAGGCTTCTTCAATTTAGCCATTTCTCTTTTAATAATTTCTCTGTACTTATCATCTTGAGACATTTTTTAATATCACCTTATGCATACATTCCTCCAAAATCTCTTTGTCCTTTAGTAAGTTTATCTAGTAAATCTTGAGGGGAAAACATACCGTGAATAACTTCTGTTTCATTTATGACTGTCATTGGAACACCTTGAACTTGATATTTCATAGCAATATCAGGATTCAAATCAACATCAATCACTTCCGCTGAGATCTTTCCTTTGGAGACTATTGCGAATAAAGTCAAAACCGGAACAGTTGCCGGACAATAAGGGCATGTTGGAGTTATAAAAATTTTCATATTTGACTTCGATATTTTTTTCAGATGAGTAAGAATTTGATCTGCATAATAAGGTCTTACTCCTGAAAAATATTGAATACTATTGAGAAAAGGTACAAATTCAGATCCAGTTGGGTGAGCTGAATATCGAATAATTTCTTTGTCATTTTCATCAACAAATAATATAGCAGGAATCCTAGTAACATTATACTTTTTTGCTTCTTCTTCATTTTCTTCAGTAGATAACTCCTCTATTGTCAATTTCCCGTTAGATAAGTTCACTAAAGTTTTTAATAACTCATGCGTCCCTTCACAAGCCATACATTTTCTTAATTTTGTTCCATCTTCTTGGATTTTAAAATCAGTAAATAATTTAAGTACAACATTATCTTTTAATTTAGACATTTCTCTTTTGATATTATCCATTTCATTTTGTGAAAAGAACATAAAATCACCCAATATAATTCAATCTATTATGATCATTTGCTTTCATACTTAAAAGAATTTTTCGTTTAAATTATAAAAAAACCTAATTTTGAATATTTTTAGAATAAAATCTAATAGGATTCTATTAATAATTTAAAAGATAAATTTCAAGGATTAAATTTTATTTTTTTCAATTTTTTTCTTAAAAATAAAAAATAATATTAAAGCTACTATAAAACCAATTACTATGTTAAGTATAAAACTTAATACCGCGGCGATTAAAATGATAGGTAATACTTCTAATTTAAATTCTTTAAAAGCAATTTTTCCTAATAAAAATGCAGTATAAATTAACATTGCTCCTAAAATGGCTTTAGGAAATTCATTAAAAAGTATAAATAGAGTCTCTGACAAGAATAAGCCAAGTACTAATTCCAATATCCCCTCTAATATCATAGATCCCCCAGTTCGAGCTCCAAAAGCGTACTGTGCCGCTAATCCCCCTGATCCATGACATAAAGGCATTCCTCCAAAAAAAGGATTGATTAAATTCATAGCACCCATATTAAAAGATAACTTGTTTGCGTCAATTTCATTCTCTTTTTCAGGAAATAAATCCTTGATAAGTACTACTGTAGCAATCATAACATTTGTTAATGTTAAAAGCAATTGAGCAAATCCAGCAAATAACATGCCAAATAGAAAGTTTTTCCAGGTTGGAATTTGAAAATCAAATTTGGGTAAACTAAATTTAAAATCTACTGCTTGAACAGAACCAGTAAAAAATAGTAAAAAAATACCCATAAAAGTAAGAATAATTGCTGAAGGGATTGGTTTATTATTTATTAATATTAAAATTATAGCAATTGAAAAAAAACCAAGTATTAGGTTGTCTTTGAATAAAAGAATCCCTGTCCATCCTAAAATAAATGCTAAACCAAGTTGAATTCCTCGCACTGTAATAATAGGAACCTTTTCAACTATTTTATTCAACTTTTTTGAAAAGCCAAGCAGAAACCATATAATTCCAGTTCCGAATCCAGTCGAAATCACCATATTCGGATCCCATTTTTCGCTAATGGCAACTGTTCCTATAGTTTTTTGAGGTTGAACTGGAAGTGGTAAATTGAATCGAATTCCCAGAATTATGTTAGTAATTCCTAAAGTGAAAAAAATCCCAGCAGGATTTAATCCAACAATTGATATATATCCAATTATAAATGGAATTAATGTACCCCAATCTCCAAATGCACCCCCAAACTCTTTTAAAGTGAATTTATTGTATTTTTTTGCTACATCTTTTTTGCTATCAATCAAATTCGGGTCCAAGATTAATCAATAAAAAAATATTGTAATAAAATTAATTATTTGAGTAAATCACACATATTTATTAGTTTGAAAATTATTTTTGCTTTTCTCCCATATACTTTTAATATCCAATACGCATCAGGGCAATAGGCAGTAATATAATTATTATTCTCATTCGATAATTTTAATTCAAAATCTTCCATTCTTTTTATAGCAATTGCCTCTGATATATCAGTTCGTAATTGATGGCCAACACCGCCTCCACAACAATTTCTTGATACAGATTTTAATACATTATAACCAATGTTTTTGTAAAATTCTTCAATATTGTTAGCAATATTAGGGATTTCGCCATTTTTCAAAGGACAAGCATGTTGTATTATTAAATTTCCAGATTTTTTACTCTTTGGAGGTTTTAAATACTCCGTAAAGTACTTTATTTTAATATCATAATTACTATAATGTTTCTTGAATACCATATAACAACTAGGACAAACCGTGATTATTTCTTTAAAACCTTTTGACTTAAATAGCTCTAGATTTCTCTCTACTAAGTGATTATATGTTTTTATTTCTCCAGTACATAATATTGGATAACCACAACAAATTTCTTCTTGTAACATACAAAATTTAAGATTAATCTGCAAAAGATATTTTATAATGCTTTCACCATAACGAGGGGTTTTAACCGCTGTAAAGCAACCTAAATATAAAAGAGTATCACTCTCTTTAGAAATACCTTCTATGTGTTTAATCCGACTTTTGTTGTATTCAAAAGGTGTTCCATACTTTTCTAATATTTCAATAGTATGATCCAAACCTTCAATTTTATTTCCATCCTTTAAAAATTTCTGTTTTAAAATAAAACGTTGCTCAGAGGTGCCACAATCATTACAATGAATGCAATTATAAAGTTTTAAGTAATCTCTTTGTTGGAATTTATATTTCTTCCGGTTATTAATTAACCATTCAACTTCTTCGTTGGTCATAAAGTTGTTTGGATCAACTTCTTCACATGGACATTTATAATCTTCTTTCATTAGAGACGCTTATAGTAATAATTCGAATAAATCCTTAGCTTTTGGCTTTATTTTACATATTTTACTAAATCTGGCTAAGATCCACCAACAACTTGGGCAGTATGTGGTAACAAAATCGATATCATCTCGATCAAAATCATACATTCTTTTACGAGCTATAGCTTCAATTATATCTGTTCGTCCCATCCAACCAGTACCTCCACCACAACACCAATGTGGGACATTGGTGACCTTATATCCGCTCTTCTTAAGAATATTGTTGATAAAAGTATCTACTCCCTCTCTTCCTCTATTTATAAGTTGACAGAGGTGTTGAATTCCTACTCTCCCCTTTTTTTTTTGTTCAGCGGGTTTTAAATAATTTGCTATATAATCTATTTCGATATTGTTATCTAATTCTGGTCTATAAGTAACATTAAAAAGATAATAACAAGCAGGACAGAGACAAATTATTTTCTTATAATCTTGAAAAATTTTGATGTTTTCTTTTTTACAAACTTCAAACTCAGATTTCAATCCACTTGCTAATAAATGCCAACCACAACAAATTTCTTTATTTAAAATTGTAAAATCTACCTTATTCTTGAGAAGAAATTGAAGTGCATGTTCAGTGTATCTCGGGATACGTATAGTCGATAAACATCCCATGAAAAATAGTGTTTCTGAGGTATCTGGAATATCTTTAGGTTTTTTTATACGCATTTTATTAGTAGGATATGGTGATCGATATTTCTCAAAATATTCAATCATCTCTTCTTCACCTTCAAATGTATTTCCATCTTCAATATATTTTTGTTTTAAGAGAAATCGAAAATCTTCAGTTTCACATTCTCCGCAGTGTACACAATTATATAGTTTTAAATAGTCTTCGTGAGAAAATTTAAAATCTCCTCTTTTTTTCATTAGATCCTTTACCTCTACATCACTAAGAAAATTTTTGGAGTCTACTTCATCAGTTGGAAAATTTTTTCTCCCTTTTATCCTCTCTTCCACTATAAACACCTAAGAAAATGAAATTAGGGGAATTTATTAAAAGTTTGGTTTTAATCTTATAAGCTTTACAGAGAAGAGGAGGATTAATGTGATGTTAGATATATAATTTATAAAAACAAAAGTTACTTTTTTAATTAAAAACCTTTATCTAATTATAATCTTAAAAACTTTTAGAAACTAAAAAATATGATTAATGATTTATTAATTATTAATGAATCTGGAGCTCTTTTATATAATTGGCATCCTGATAATTACAAAGGTAATGGTAAAGATGATCTCCTTAGTGGATTTTTGACTGCGATAAATAGTTTCGCTGTGATAGAAAGAGGTGAAGATATTAAATCATTGAAATTAAAAGAAACCCTAATTATTTTTGAGAAATATGACAAATTATTTCAAAAATTAACTTTTGTTATTACTACAAAAAACGAGGAATTAATCGAATTATTACACGCAGTAATTCATGATATTATGGAAAAGTTTATTCAACTTTTTACCGAAAGTCTTAATAAAGAATTTGATGGTTTAGTATCACAGTATCAAACGTTTGGTACTAATGTAAAAGAAATTGTCAAATCACACGGTTTAGACATATTAAGTGACTCAATAAAAAGTATTGATGAGGGAACATCGTTGAAAGCTATTATTCTTCTTGAACCGAAAGGTGGTAACATTTTTTATATCCACGCCAGACAGTATGTAAATAAGGATAAAATAAGTTTTCTTATTCCCCTAATCTTGAATTCTGCTCAATTAATATATCAAAAAAATCTTAATGAAAAATTAAATTGGATTCTTCTTAATACAGCTAGAAATGAAAATCTTTCAGTCGAGACTCGAAGCATGATTTTGATTGTTAGACAATATCAATTAATTGATAGTTTTGAGGAAGAATTTTTATCACTAGAATTTTTTAAAGATCAAGATAAATACCTCAAAAAACCCAAAAAGCTAACAGAAAAATTTGAAAAATTAGAATGGGATCCCTCAATTAAACAAATTTATTTAGTTGATTTACTAGGTAAAGTCTTTTATTCAAAAATTTTTGATGCAACTTATGATTGTACGGATTATATTCCAGAAACTATAAGCTTTTTAACATCTTCTAAGAAAGCGAGTGAAGAAATATATAATAGAACACTATTTAATGCTAGCATAGGAGGAGAAAGATTAACTACTATCTGTATTAATTTTAACAATTTTGCTCTAACCATAATTGGAAATACTCAGGATTTTTCAAGTTATAAGTTTATCCAAAAAATTTGTACAAATATATATGAAAAGCTTAAACAATGTTGGTTATAGTCTAAATCAATTAAAATATAAATAAAAAATTAATATTTAGGATTATAATTATAACCTTATAAAAATATTATTTCTCGATTTTAAATAAAAAATAGAATTAGGTGGATATTTTAATGGGTATGGAATTATGGATTGAATTTATGATATTACAAACTATTATAGGGTATTGCTTTGTATTAGCTAATGAATTTATTGGATTATATAACATAAGAGATTTAAACCTAATGAAAGGAGATTTTACAATCGTAAAATATCATAAAAGATTTGGATGGGTAGAAGTGTCTATATTTTACGCTATAACTCTCCAATGTCTTTATACGTTTTCGGTGTATATTATTGATTCGAATCCTTTATTATACCACCCATCTGGAGTTTGGGCACATTCTTGGATTGGAGGATTTGTTGCTTTTATTCTTGTATCAATAAAATTTTCATTCGCAAGATTTAAAAAAGACGAAATTTATAAATATGGGCAGTATTTAGGACCAATTGGCTTTATAGGATGGAGTTTATCGCATTGGACAAGCCTTTTTAATTTTTATTATGTCGTCAAGCCTGATTGGGATTCAGAAGGAATTACAATAAATTTTATCCCTGAGACATTTTTATGGGCTGCTATAATCCCATTTATTGGAGGTACTGCTCTTTTCCTTATAGTTTTAGTTAAAAAAGGAGCGACTACTAAAGAGAGAAGGAGGTTCACATTTAACCAGATTGCATTTGTTCTTCATGGAATTACTTTTGGCTATGAAAAATCTGCTAAGGAATTACTTGGTACACCAACTCTTTTTAAATATGTAGTTCCAAGAACATATGAATTTATTGAAAGGATGATGACAATGTCGGGATTTGATATAAAGAAACTTGAACAAATGAATTTATCTGATGCACTGAAAGAATTTATGAGAATGGCAGAAAAAATAGGTATGGCTGAAAAGATTAAGATTGAATGGGAATCGGAAAAGTCGTTTACAATCGAATCTGTGAACTGTTCTACTGCTCAAGTGAGAAGTGTAATGACTAAAGAGGAATTAACAAATGCTATTTGCCCTTGGGCTATCATTGCGGCTTCTATTGCAAATAAAATTACTAATAAGGAATTACAAATGGCTCCTTCTGAATTTACCGAGATTGGGGCAAAAACAACATTAACTCTTTTGGATTAATATATATTTTTAATCAAATTTTTTTTAATTTGGTTTTTTAAACTCTTGAATACTTTAAAGAATACAGTTCTAGAATACCATTATTATTTATGAAAATAGGAAAGAAGAAAAAAATAAAACCTATAACAATACTATTCTTTTTTTAGTTTTACATTAGTTCTTTGAATTCCGACTTCTTTACTCGAAGGTAGAGCTGTTCCACAGTGATCTTTTTTAGCTTCGTTGGCTTTAAATGCTTTTTCTAATTCTTCTTCTAATTCATCATCAGTTATTTCTTTTTCTGGCATATTAATTAATGATAGAATAACATTTATAAAGTTTATATTTATAAAAAATTGAGATTCTTCAATAAAGTTAAGAAAAGTAGTAGAAAGTTCTAAATTTTATTTTTGCGAATGAATGTATTCTAAAGCAGCTTTTTCTTTTTCAATTGGTCTACGCTCTGGAACATTAATATATTCAATACCCTTCTCATAAAAATCAGGACTCATATATAAATTACAATAACATGCACCAAACGCTTTAATATCAGGAGCGGCATAATCGCAGGGACAAATAAGGTCCCTATCTAAATCTCTATTCCCTGAGGCAAGTCTACAAGGACATGATTGATATCCACTTTTCTTTTTATTATCAACTAATCCATCTAGAAGATCGTTTAACGTTTGCTTATCTTTATTTAAAATCCATCTATTTGTTTCACATACTTTATTACAATATTCAAGCATCCCTTCTTTTGTTTCCATATTCATTTTATGCTTTCGCCTCTCTACCTTTCATTAATTCTTCATATCTATTAGGATTATAACCTACAACATGCTCATCATCACAAATCATAAAAGGATAAGAAATTCTAGTTCCCTCAAATCGATTTCTTAAATAATCCAATATCTCAGCTTTGTGATCAAATTCTATTTTATCTACATCTACATAACGATATGCTATATTATGTTCATCTAACCATCTTTTACACTTTTTACACCACATACAAGTACTTAATGTAAATAGGAGCACATCTCTCCTATCATTCTTCCCATTAACTTTTGCAGTCAAACTTTCAATTAAATCTTCTGTTGTCATAATTTTTCATTATTATTTATAAATTCTAATTTATTTTATTATCTTCATATTTAACTTTTTTCAGATTTTCTTTCCAATCTGGATCTATACACTCAAATGCTTCTTCTGTAAGTTCTCTGATATCACTATGGCAAGACTCTAATAATATGCCTAAATGGTCAAGTGCTCTTTTATCTCCTATTTTCATTAAGCTCTCAATAATTACAAATAATCTCGTTTTATCTTGATCCTCTTCAGACTTTTCTAATTCTTGTTTTAAGAAGTTTATTATTAATACCGTTGCTTTAGGATCTCTAATCTCACCCATCGCTTCAATGATCCGATTAACTACGACAGGATCTCTTTCGGTTTTTAGAGCTCTTGCTAATAGATTCGTTACTCTTGCATCTTTTAATCGACCAAGACTTTTTGCTGCTTTAGCTCTTTCTTCCCATTCAACACTATTAAAGAGCCGTGAAATAAATTTGTTAAGTTCTTCATTTCGAGTTTTGTGATCCATCTTAAGCAAAATGAACGACTAAAACAATAAGAATGTGATCTTAATAATTTATTAATAAAGAAAGAAAGGTAGAAATTTAGATAATAAAAAATTAAATTAAATCTTTTAATTTTTAAGGTTATGTCCTTTATTAAGATTTTTTGTTAATTTAGCTTAAAATAATAAATGATTTATAAAAAATTATAATTAAATTTTGATGAATTCATCTAATTCCTTCTTAAAAAATTATAAATTAGAAGATAAAAGTTTTTTACATTTTATCTCTATATTTTTATTATTATGGAAGCAAAAACACCTATACTTATAACAAAAGAAGACTGTTCACGGTGTCATGAATTAAAAGAATGGCTGGATGAGCATGATGTCAAATATGTTGAACGAGATATAAATGATGAAGAATTTGTCCATAACTTATTACATGATGACAATTTTCTAACAACATTCTGTGATGCTGATGGGTGTATTGTGAATACACCAGTAGTGATCCACAAGGGAAAATATTGGTTTAAGGAGCTCTGGGGTATTTCAGGCCTTAGAGAGAAGGAAGCCAAAAAGTTGTTTGGAGTTAAATAATTTTTTTTAATTTTTTATACTCTTTTCTAAATAGTTAACTTTGTTAACTCAAGACTAACTTTCCACAATTCTTTAGCAAGTTGTTTGTTATAAGAATCTTTAGACGACCTTGCTTGTTGACTTTTGATAAAGTATTTACCAGTTATACCTTCTAATTCTGGAGATGTGGCCAAATGTATAGAAGTCTCCGCACCTTTTTTAGGATTCTTAGATAATTTTGTAAATGGTCGGATAAATACAGAATAATCTCGACCTATATTAGTACGAGTGAATCCTGGATGTAAAGCATTGACAGTAACACCAGTACCTCTTAATTTCTTACTTAATTCATAAGTAAAAAGTATTAATGCTAATTTCGATTGACCATATGCTTTATAAGATCTATATTTATTCTCTGCTTGTAAGTCATCAAAATTAATATTTCCATTCTTATGAATCCCAGAACTAACATTTATAATTCGACTTGGAGCACTTTTCTTTAGGATGTCCAGTAGTAAGTTTGTTAATAAAAAGGGTGCTAAATAATTTACTGCAAAAGTTGTTTCAAACCCATCAATCGTTAATGTTCTATTAGTTTTTACAACCCCAGCATTGTTAATTAAAACATGCAACTTTTGATATTTCCTTTTAAAATTTTCAACTAGTTTGTAAATAGATTGCTGTGAAGATAAATCACAGATGAGGAGATCCACAGATTTGTTACCTGTTTCATTAATTATTTCTTTCTGGGCACTTACCCCCCGATTCTTATCTCGACATATCATAATTACTACTGCACCCATTTCTGCAAGACTTAAAGCTGTGGCCTTCCCAATACCAGAATTAGCACCGGTTATCATGCAAGTCTTTCCGTGCATACTTATGTTAACACATCTTTTTATTCTTGTTCTTTAAATTCTACTAACCTTTTTATTACTTTTCTTATCGTTCTTAAACCTTCTTGATCTTTTTCAATACCATCTCTACCTAAATCCTTACTCCATAAACTTGCTCCCAGATTTGCTCCATATGCACCTCCAGATACAGAAATTATTTTATTCTGCTGATAAAAGTCTAAAATGCTTCTTATAGCAATTTCTTGACCACCTGATCTATCACCTCCAACCGCTAATGCCGCACCAATTTTATTTTTAAATACATTAGAGTTCCTCGCTAATAATGCACGAAAGCGATCCATAACTGTTTTTAGTTGACCTGATAAATTTCCTTGAAATACTGGGGTTCCTAAAAGAAGGAATTTTGCTTTTTCTATTTTTATATAAAGATCTTCCATATCATCTTTATTGACACACCCTTTTTTCTCCCTAATACAATAATCACAATGGATGCAAAAATTTATCTCTTTATTCCTAACAGTCCAAAATTCGGTATCGAATCCAAATTTTTCAGTGGCATAATTTAAAGCATATTGAACCGCATATTCGGTTCCTTGTTTTCTTGGGCTTCCACATATCCCCAGAAGTATGTTCTTCTTTTCGACCATAATAATGTAATTTACTTGGTTTTATTAATAATTAATCATTAATGTATAAAAAAAAGTTTTAAAATCTACAAAATTAATATTCAAAGATGGAAACAAATAAACTGAGCTTAGCAAGAATCAAGATAAAATTTCCAGAACAGCTATGGATCTCTGATATTTTTAGAAATTATCCTGATATAAAAATGGAAATTTCCCATTTTCTGCCTTATGATCTTGAGAGATCCATTGGTAATAGTGTAATTGAGATAATGCATTACAGTATAGATTCTATTATAGAAGAAATCAGCAATCATCCTTCTGTTTTTGAGCTAAGTGTTTTAGAAAGGCAAGAAACACAAGTGAAGTTTAATGTTAAAACAAAAGATCCTTATTTATTATATGCTATTATAAAATGTGGAGTCCTTGTGAACTTTCCAGTAAGAGTAGAAGATGGTTTTGCTTACTGGAGGTTAATATCAAGTAGGGAACGGATAAACCAATTATTAACTCTTTTTGAGCAGAAAAATATTAATTTTGAATTACTCAGAATTGGAATTTCTCCATATAATATTGAAGATGATAAGAGTAAATTAACTTTTGATGAATCAAATATTCTTGATAAGGCTATCTCTTTAGGCTTTTTTGAAATTCCACGAAAAATCTCATTAGAAGAATTAGCTAACAGAGTGGGGAAATCTAAATCAGCTTTATCAGTAATGCTTAGAAAAATCATTAAAAAGAAAATATTATTCGAAAAATAATTAAAAAAAAATTAAAAAAACTACATCCATTCTTCTTTTAAAATATTTCCTTGTATGCCTACAACAATATATTTTATAGGAACTTTTCGTCTTGCTCGTTTAGCGCCTTCTTGAGCTAAGGTTAATAAGCCAGAACAACATGGAACTTCCATAATTGCTACTGTAAGTGTGTTTATTTTAGAATCATCAATTAAGGATTTAATTTTTTCTATGTAAATCTCTTTACCTTGGTCAAGTTTAGGACAGGCAATTGCAATCGATTTTTGTTTTAAGAATTCTCTATGAAAATCACCGTAAGAATAACCAACACAATCAGCTGAGAGTAATACATCTGCGCCTTGATAGTAAGGAGCTTGAGGATTAATTAAATGCATTTGAACAGGCCATTGTCGTAGAGCTGATGGAATCTTTACAGCGCCTTCTGTTTTTACCTCAGCTTGATTAAATACCATCGTTTGAGCTGAGGGGCATCCACATTGGTGAGCATGTTCAACGATGATTTGTCTCATTTGTTCCAAATCTTCTTGTTCTTTATATTTCATGGATTCCAAGTGTTTTTCAACAGCCTCCTCATCAAACTCTAGAGCTTCTCTTTGAATAATTTCAAGAGCACCCTCAGGACACTCTCCTATACAGGCTCCCAATCCATCACAGAAAATTTCATTTACTACCCTAGCTTTTCCGTCAATGATTTGTAGTGCTCCTTCTGCGCAACTAAGTACACAATTCCCACATCCAGTACAAAGATCCTCATCAATTTTAATAATTTTTCTATTAACCAATTTTTGTTTTGCTTCTGTCATAATTAATTAGTATAGCAGTTTTCATATATTCTTAATTTCGAACATGTTCTTTTGAGCTTGAATTACACAAAAATTAACATTTTATAATAAAAACTTTAAAATAAAATGATAAAACTAGATCATGTATGAAAATCGTTATTGTAGGAAACAATGTAGCAGGAACTTTTACTGCTCAAAATATTAGGTATCTTAATACTGATGTAGAGATTGAGATTTTTACCCAAGAGAATTATCCTTATTATACACGAGTTAATTTACCAGAATTAATTTCAGAAAAAGTTACTATTGAGAATTTAATAGTTTTTAAAGATGAATGGTATAAAGATAAGAACCTAAAGCTGTATCTAAACAAAAAAGTAAATAAAATCGATCCAGAGAACAAAAATATTTATATTTTGGGAGAGAATGACCCTATTTCATATGATAAATTGATTTTAGCGTTAGGAAGCACTCCCAATATTCCACCTATAAAAAATGCTTCTGAAATGAAATTAAAAAAAAAAGGGGTATTCACCTTAAGAAGCATAGATGATGCTTTAGAAATTAGAAATTATATTAATAATTATGCTGTTGAAAAAGCAGTAGTTATTGGTGGGGGTTTACTTGGTCTTGAACTAGCTAATCAAATAAGAGACTGCAAATTAGACACAACAGTGGTAGAATTCTTTCCTCAATTATTACCAAGACAATTAGATACTGAGTGCGGTATTATGTTAAAGGAAGAAATTGAAAAACGTGGAATAAAAGTAATTTTAGATGCGGTTACTGAAGAAATTTTGGGAAATGGTAGAGTTATAGGAATTAAATTAAAGGATGGACAAACCATCGATGCGGAGATTCTATTAATTCAAGCAGGTATTAAACCAACAATAGATTTGGCTAAAGATGCTAATATAAAAACAAATAAAGGGATTTTAGTAAATGAATATTTAGAAACCAGTGAAAAAGAAATTTATGCTGCAGGTGATTGTATAGAATATAAAAATCAAATTTGGGGTATTATACC
>JBHLNY010000303.1:0-3934 GCA_048941065.1 Promethearchaeota archaeon | reverse complement strand
AACAAATTCATCAATATTTCGCTCATCTGCCTCATTAATGATAGATTGAAATGTTTTATCTAATCCTAAAAAATAGTACTCAACTATTTTAGGTAAAAATTCTTTAAACTTTTCTTTCATCAGTGAATTTACGTCTGATTTATCTTTCGGTCCTTCTAAATCATATTTTTTATCAAGTTCGATAATTTCATTAAAAATCCCTTCCAATTTATCTTCAATTGTAGAAAGGATAAAGGGACGCATTTTAGCTTTTAAATTATGAACGATATCTTTTCTTTCAACAATATTAATAAATTCTTCTCCAGCAAATTCCTCAAAGATTTTATTTTTCTTTAACAAGAATATAAGATCCTCATAAACTGTTAACTTTTTGTCTTGTTTACTTAAAAAATATTGATAAAGCTCATCAAAGTGGAAAGTTATAACAACATCTTTACGAGATCTTATTCTTATCTTAGTTTTTGCTTCTACTAAACTAGTAAGAAATGTGAACAATTCCTGAATTTCTTTCCAATAATTTAGAGATTCAGGTATATCAATGAGTTTAAAGTTCAAATTTTTAATTTTATTTGCTTCTATCCATAAATAGATATCATTATCATAATCTTTTTCAATTTCTTTAGTATGTCTTCTTAATATTGAAATAATAGTATCTATCTCATTAATAAGATTCTTTGTTTGAACCATAAAGTCATTAAGATATTGATTTTCTTTTAAAACTCGCTTGAGATTTCTTCCATTTGCACTTAAATTAGATAAATTACTGGATAATAACTGTAACTCCTCTTGAATCTCATTTTTCAAATTTAGATAATAGGTATCTTCCGATTCTGAAACTAAATACAGCTCAATAAAATACTTAATATTTTCAATATATTGATTATATAAATCAAGAATTTCAGCCTTGAAGTTTGACTTTATAAGTTTATCTAGCTCAAGTTTATCTGATTTTAATTTTGAAATTTGAGTTTTAATTTTTAAAATTTCCTCCTTTTTAAAACCCTTAATCAATCTGCCATCATTGAAGGAGTTATTAAATAAATACATTGAAATACACCAACTTTATAAAGTTCAACTCACAAATTAAAAAATTCAACATTTAATAAAATTTTTAGCAATAAATCAGAATAAGATTTCAAATATTCAAACAAATAGGCTATCTTAATATTATTACATCTAAAAATTTAAAAAGGAGAGTTAGAAAATTATTCTCCAAGTTCTTTAATTTCAATAAATTTCTCTTCTGCTCCTTCTTTTGTTATAATCAGTAAATCAATTCCATTTCCAGACATTGCATCTCTCTTAATAGCATTTCTGATAGCCTTTTCAACAAGTTTCTCACCTTCAGTCATAGTCATGTCTGGTTTATATTCAGCTTCCAAAATACCATAAGACAAGAGCATTCCTGTTCCTGCCGCTGCATAATCATCTGGCATTAAAGATCCAATAGCATCAAGCGTATACAATTTTGGACCATCTTTGTCTACTCCTGCTACGACTAAATTAGTCAATAATGGCATCATCTTGCGCGAGTATAAAAAATTTGAAACTAATTTAGCTAAACTCTGCGTATTTATGCGCTGACTAGCATCTAATTCGTACAAATTGGCTTGAGCTCTTAAAATCTTTACTAGAATTTGAAAATCTCCTATCAATCCATAAGCTGCCAAACCGATATGATCTGTAATCTTAAAGACTTTCTGGGTGGATTTATTGACTACGGTATATCCCCAAGTCGCTCTTCTGTCGCTACCAAGAATAACGCCATCTTTACACTTGATGGCAACCGATGCAGCTCCAGGAATCATTATTTGTTGTTCAGACATTTTTTTAATGAAGTAAGAGTAATTAAATCTTAATTATTAAAATATAAAAAGGGAAGATAATAAAAATTTTCTGTTTTAAAGTATAAAATGTAATCGATAAAGTTGTCTAAATTTATCAAACGTTATCATGATTCCAAAATGATCTAACACCATGAAAGTGATCGAAATTCTTTATATTATGCTGGAGAATCTTTATTGCTGATAATGTTCGATACATACTTGAAAAGGTTCTATAAAACGTTTTTAGCATATATTTGGGATTTCCAAAAAATTGTTTTAACATTTCCAGAACTAAAGTAGAAATCTTTTCTGTTGGAACTCCATTAGGGTCTATGTCTGGAATAAAAACTCCTTTTTCCCAATATTTTTCTTCATTGAGGATACCCTTTTTTGCCAATTCATCCCAGATGTCCGTTCCAGGCATTGTATAGAGAATATTAAAGAATGGGTAATCGATATCCAATTTTTGAGCAAATTTTAACGTGTTATATATCTCTTCAAATGTTTCACCAGGCGCTCCAACAATAAATGAAGCGATGATAAAGGGAATTCTTGCTTTTCTAGCCTTTTTTATTGCTAACATTGACTGAGTTGGAGTAATTCCTTTTCTGTAATAATCAAGAATTCTCTGACTTCCACTTTCTACCCCAAAAAAATTAATTCTACAATTAGCCCTTTGCATATTCCTAAACATTTCATCAGAAGCTTGATTAACCCTACCTTGAAAACTCCAATTCATATCAACTTTATTTTTTCGCAATAAATGGCAAAGCTTTATTACTCTTTTCTTAGAAGTAGTGAAATTATCATCTACGAAATTTGTAAATACATATCCTTCGTTTTCTAAATAAAGAATTTCATCTATTATGTTCTCTACTGAACGCGTTCTTAATCCAACACTTCTTTTTCCATAACAAAAAGTACATTGATAAGGACATCCACGGGATGAAATCATCGATGTAAAACCTTTTGGAGCAAGTTCTAGATTACCAAAATTTCCTGTATATGTAAAATTCAGAGACTTTCTATCGGGGAATGGTAATGCATCAAGATCTTCTATTAATTCTCTCTTTTCATTTCTAATAATTTTCCCAGTATTTCTATATGTTATCCCTTTAATTTGCTTTAATGGAAAGTCTTTCTCAAAAGCCCTAATTAATTCTAAAAAGGTATATTCTCCCTCATCCCTAACGCATATATCTACTTGAGGATATTTATTTAAAATTCGAAAATCATTAACCGTTGCATGACGGTTTCCAAATATTATTTTAATATTAGGATTCCATTTTTTCACTTCTTTAGCAGTTATTGCCGCACTATTCCCTGATCCCGATACTGATAAGGTAGAAAATCCTAAAATGTTCGGATCTTTTTTTTTTACCCAATTAATAATTTGTCGTAAATCATAACCGGTTGCTGCTTGGTCAATTATATCAACACTATAATTCTCCTTCTTTAAAATGGCACTTATATAACACATCCCTAAAGGGGGGTAAATATGTTGGATATTTGCGAGCTCTCTACCATTTTCTAAGATCTCACCAGAAAGAGGTCCAGGATTAATTAAGGCTATCTTAAATTTCTTCACCGTTCATTTTCTTGATATATGTTCATTTATACTAAAAAGCATTATTAATTTTATTTCGGTTCTTCTTTAATATTTTAAATAAGATCATTAATTATTGTTTGGGCAATCGAGGTATATATACTTATAAACTATTTGTTAGGATAATCCTTCATTTCAAAAATTTCCAATTAATAGATAATTCATTTCAACAGAGTAAAACTAACTCAATTAACTTAAGTTATGCTTATAAATAATGATTTTTTGTAAGAAACTCTAAAAATTAAATTTATCTTATCCCCATATAACAACTATGAAGTTTCATACTACAATCAATCTAGTGAGTTCTAAATTATAATTAATGTTTTTTTCTTGACTCGATCATAACTTAATAATCATGATCAAATAATTGATAATATAATATTTACTGGGAATGCGAACTTTTTATTCAAAATTTCTTTAATCTCCATTCTATCATATAAAATTCAATATATACCAAGAATTTTTCAATATGCATAATTGAATAATTTTGAGTCTAATAAAT
>JBHLNY010000302.1:0-3934 GCA_048941065.1 Promethearchaeota archaeon | reverse complement strand
AATGTATTTAAAGATGGTGATTTGAACAAGGTCTATAAAGAATTAATAGCTTTAGGGATATCCATAGTTATTAATTGTGAATCGTGTATTGAATGGCACATCAAAGAAGCATTGAATAGTGGGGCCAATGAGGTACAAATTATTGAAGCAATTGAAGTCGCTATTGAAATGGGAGGAGGTCCCGCAACAGTTTCAAGCAGGTTTGCCTTAAAAGTACTTGAATATTATAAAAAGCATTTAAAAATTTAAGAGAATTAGCCAAGTGTAATAGATTAAGATGGTATCTTACATAATTAGAGAACCAAGAATTGATGAAATTCATAATAGTATTAAAGTTCTATATTTATCATTTGATAGAACCGTTCCCAGTGATATTAAAGAAGAAAAGAAATTATGGGTACATTTAATCAACAATAATATTGCCAAATTTCTTATTGCTGTAAAAGAGGATAAGATACTGGGAATTGGAGGGTTATTTCTATTTCAACAAGTAGGTAGCATTGGTTATATGGGTGTATTATCAGAATATCGAAGTATTGGAATCGGTACAGCGATCTTTAAAAAATTGATGGAAATTGCTCTAACTTTTGGATATAAAACTATTATGCTTTATGCATCAAAATTAGGAGAAGTAATCTATAGAAAATATGGTTTTCAGGGAAGTTATTACGCTACAACATATTTATTGCCTAAAAAAGTACCTAAATTACATATTAAAAATAAGAATATTAAAATAATCAGTACTTTACCTGATTGGCTGTTGAAACTTGATAAAAAAACAGTGGGATTTGATAGATCTAAATACTTAAAAGCTAAATTGGTACTCGGCGCTAAAGTGTTGATAGTTGGGAATGAAGGTTATGCTTTGATATCTAAAGTATTATCTAAAGTAAGATTAGGTCCATTAATTGCGAACAATTTGGATGCTGCATTACAACTCATTAAGAAGAGTATACCTTTAGGGGTAAATAATTTAATAGTACCAAAACATCCATTTTTTCAGAATGAGATTTTAACTTTGATGCAGTTAACTGAAAAGAAAGATAGCACAGATTTAAAAATGATTTATGGAGAGGAAATATCAGGAAAGATCGGAAATCTCTATGCTATTGGTACTTACGCAAAAGGATGATTCATTCCAAAAAAAAATTATTTTTTTAGAGCCTTTTTATTTCAGATTTTGAATCGCTATTAGTGCACTTCCTATCTGTACTTTAACCAACTTTTGAATAGGGATTACCTCAAAATCCGTTTGATTTAATACATCATCAACTATTTGTTGAACTCTTAAATCAAGCTCAGGCTTTATGCCAAGTACCTTATCCTTTAACTCAGGATGAGAGATCATTATTTCTTCACATAATCTCCCTAACATAGCCAAACGGAATGAACTATAGTAACGACTTGCTACCATAGTATCAAAAGCTTGAGCGATTGTTGCTTTTCCCTCATACTTTTCGGTTGTTTTCGCATACTGAATTTCTGGTTCTAATCTTTTCCCAAAATTGTCGATAAAATCGACTGTAGATGTAAAAATTCTTGATGAAGGATTGCAGTGCTCTCTAATAGAATCAAATATATTTTTAGCGTATTCATGAATTTCTTTATAATAGTTAAGAAGTTCTAATATTTTTTCTCTTCGATTATAATCTGACAGAGAATCATTATCCAAAGCTTTATCATAGAAATAGGGCATTTCACAAACTAGCGTAAAACCTTGCTCGTTAGTTGCGCGTTTGAGATAATCATCTGAAGATGTACCACACTTTATCAATTCTTGGGGATCTTTTACACCAGTTTCTTCATAAAAATCATACGTTTCTTTTATTCCAAATAATTGAAAAATGGCAGGATGGAGTTCCTTCAAATATTGTGTTTCTGGTTCCCCCCGATGCAAGGGTAATTGTTCTTGCTCTACAAGACGAGCTAAAGGTGAAAACATTTCTTTTATCTCATGTGAAAAATACCAATAAACTCCACAAAAACCAGCATTGTGTAAACTAAACATAAATTTTGGCTTTATATCATCAATAATATTCATTAATGCTTGAGTTTCTGGAGGTGGATTTGAGAAAATTAATTTTTTATATTTAATAGGAAAGGTCCATTCTATCTGTTCATGAGAAGGGGGTCTATAGTAATGTTTTGCGTACTTTAAAGGATCAAATTTTCCCTTAAACCATCCTTGATTGAGAACGGCACCATCTGGATCTATCGCTTTAATCATATACCAAGTATAACCGAGCTTTTCTGTAATATCGGGATTTTCTGCTAAATAACGTGAAAGGAATTCTACAGTTAAGCTCCCTATAGGTTCATTGGGGTGTGGAAATGCAAATAATAGCGCATTATTTTTACCATTTCCTATTTTAAGACATAGTATTGGTATACCTAAACCAGATTTTCCAATATTTATTAGTTCAACATTTTTAAATTCATCTGCAAGCTTTTTACTAGAATTATCAAGTTCCTCAACTGTCATAAACTCTTGATAATCTGGTATTTCTTCTAAAACTTCATTAAAGATTACTTTTTTCTTATTAATTTCACTCATTTTTGTTTTATCTTTTACTTACGGATTTCTTAATTTTATAAAAGTACTATATATTTTGTATGATTATATAAAATCATTTAAATTTACCTTTTCTAAGAAATGCATTGAAAAAATAAAAAGAAACCCTCCTTCTGGAATATACGGTGTCATCCTCAACCAAAATAATTGTGAATGGCATTTCGAATATTTTCTGCAGCCTTATTTGGATGTTTCACACGTGTAATACCTCCGCCTACAATTATGATATCCAATGGATAAACTGATAACTTAGAAATATCGTTGACAACAATTCCACCAGCTACTGCTAATCGGGGATGGTTCTTTATTTGTGATACTGATTTCAATTCTAATAATGGCGCTCGTCTTGATGCTTGGCGATCTAACCCACTGTGAACTAAAGCATAATATATTTTGGTACCTTTATGATTGAGATTCGTAATATCTGCTAACCTTTTAGAAGGTGAGCGGGACATGATAAGATCTACCATAATATTTACACGAAATTCATATGCTGCACGTAAAGCTTCTTCAATTGTAATATTATAAGCATCTGCCAGTACTGTAACAATATCGGCTTTTGCTTGAGATGCCATTCGTACCTCAAGATATCCAGCATCTGCTGTTTTTAAATCCGCACAGATCAACTTATTTGGGAATACCTTCTTTAATACCCTAATAGCTCGAATGCCTTCAGATTTTATTAAAGGCGTTCCAGCTTCCAAAACATCTACAAATGGAGCAACCTTTTCTGCTGTTGCCAAAGCATCATCTAAAGTTTCAAAGTCTAAAGCCACTTGTAAGAGAGGAATTTTTCTTTCGCTTTTATGATTATGTGACAAAAAACTCACGTTTCATTAGATTAATCTTTAAATTTTATTTAATGTTTTATTTGAAAATCTAGTTTAAAAGTAATTTAAAGATTTGGACAAGAAAAAAAGTTTTTTGAAATAAAACCTTTTATTAAAAAATAAAAAATAATTGCGAAAAATCTATAAGAAAAAATTATCATTATGTTATAAGAGATAGACAGGATGAATTCAAAATGAAAGTGACCGTTGATTATGAAGAAAGGCTCGATATTAGTGTTAATAAAGCATTTGATCTTACATTAAGATGGCTAAAAAGTCAATATAAGGCAAAAATTAAACAGTCAACGCCTTCAACGTTTATCGAGGCAACTCAAGGAACAATGATGACCAATACTGGTCATGATCCAAATTGGAAAAAGAGGATTCGGATTAGTTTTTACAATCTTGAAAGAGAACAAACCCTATTAAGAGTTGAAGCCACTCCACTAGCACGAACTGTATTCAGAGTTGAAAAACTCAAACAATCTTGGTTTGATGGACTTTTTTCCAAATTATTTTCGCTTCTTCATAA
>JBHLNY010000044.1:0-16531 GCA_048941065.1 Promethearchaeota archaeon | reverse complement strand
TATCCTCTTGAAGTATTAAGGAAACATGTAGGATATATTGAACAAGATATCTATCTTTTTCCACGATCTATTAAAGAAAATATTGCATTTGGCAAACCCGATGCTCCAGAAGAAGACATTATTAGAGTTGCTAAATTAGCGCAAGTAGATGAGTTTGTACAAAACTTTCCTAACAGTTATGAGACTATAGTTGGGGAAAGAGGTACGCGACTTTCTGGAGGGGAAAGACAAAGAATTGCGATAGCTCGTGCTCTTTTAACAGAACCGGATATTGTTATTCTTGACGATTCAGTTTCCGCAGTGGATAGTGAAACCGAAGAAAAAATTGGACGTGCTATTGAAAATGTCTTAAAAAATAGAACAACAATTATAATAACTCATCGTTTAAATACCATAAGGAGTTCTGACAAGATTCTTGTCCTTAAAGATGGAGCAATTAGAGCAGAAGGTAACCATCAAGAGTTAATAAAGAGATCAGAGGATTATAGAAGAATATATGGCAAACATCTTAAATTACCAGAAATTAAAATTGAGGAATAATAAGGAGGTATTGATATGGGACTTTATTCTAGCTTGATGAAGCAGCAGAGAAAGAGGCATTATTCTGATCGTGAGCTATTTGTTCGATACACGAAAAGATTGGCTCCCTATAAAAAAAGTGTATTTTTAATTGCTTTATTTATTCTCATATCTACTCTTGCAGAAATTACTAGTCCCTTAATAGTAGGATTCGGGGTTGATGAATTATCTTCTTTAAATGGTGACTTTTTATTAATTATCATTCTTGCCTTGACTTACGTTTTTCTATCTACTATTGATTGGTTGATGTTTTTTTTACGTAGAAGAGAATATGGAAATTTTGTCCCTCATTTCTTAGAAAATCTCCGAATGGATATTTATGACAAATTGCAAATGCAAGACATGACATTTTTTGACAAGTATCAAAGTGGTGCTTTAAACACAAGAGTTGCAAATGATGCTTTAGATTTTGGAGATACGACATCTTTAATATCAGAAACTGCTGGTAATTTTCTTATTAGTATATTAACATTTGCTATTTTAGCATTCTTAAATTTAAATCTTGCCCTTATAGCTTTAATTGCCGTACCCTTCGTATTTTTATTGATGATTTCACTTAGAAAACTAGCAAGAATGGTCAGTAGAGCTTATAGAAAGGCAATAGAGAATGTTAATAATGCAATGGTAGAATCCATAGAAGGGATTCATGTTTCTAAAAGTTATGGTCAAGAAGCAGCAATCTCAAATCAATTTAACGAGATTAACAAGGATTATTTCAAATCAACTTTTAAAATGACAGCAGTTACACATCTATGGAGGCATTTATTAAATATAATTGCATCAATTACCTTATTAGTGATTTTATATTTTAGTGGACAGCTTGTTATAGAAGGTAATTTAACCCCTGGAACAGTTTTTATATTTATACTTTATCTCCAACGATTTTTTAGACCGATAATGGTTCTTTCTACATTTTTTCCTCAACTTAGCTCTGGAATGGCTGCTTATGAACGTATTCTTGAAATACTGGATTCTGAACCAAATGTAAACCAAAATGTTGGAGCAATAGAAGTAGGAGAACTGGAAGGAGAGATTTTTTTTGAAAATGTTAGCTTTTGCTACATAGATGATAATTGGATTTTAAAAGAATTTAATCTTAGGATAGAAAAAGGAGAAAAACTAGCGATTGTTGGGCACACAGGAGCAGGAAAAACTTCATTAGTATCACTTTTAGCACGTTTTTATGAATTTCAGGGAGGATCAATTAAAATCGATGGTATTGATATTAGAAATATGACATTGAATTCATATAGAAGAAATATAGGGATAGTTCAACAGGAAGTATTTTTATTTTCAGGCACATTAGAAGAAAATATTCGTTATGGAAAACGCGATGCTTCTGAAGAAGAACTATGGAAAGCGATTAAAACAGTTCATGCTGAAGAACTAATCAAATATTTACCAGAAGGTATTGAAACACGAGTAGGTGAAAGAGGAAAGGGATTATCTACAGGGCAAAAGCAAATCATTAGTTTTGCTCGAGCGATCTTGAGTAATCCAAAAATTCTTATCCTTGATGAAGCAACTTCAAGTGTAGATGCTTATACTGAGACAATAATTCAAGAGGCTCTTCAAAAATTATTAACTAATCGTACATCAATAATAATTGCCCATAGGTTATCAACTGTTGTTAATGCGGATAGAATCATTGTAATGGATCATGGAAAAATCATCGAAGAAGGAACTCATAATTCTTTACTTGCTAAAGGTGGGAAATATGCTCTCCTCTATAAACAATATTTTGAGCACCAAAGTCTTGATTGGCACATAAGTTAAAATAAATTAAAAATTAATTAAGGATTTAATTAAATAGCTCCACTTCTTCTTTTTGCTCATACAAGATATCTATTAATCATTCATTTGATACGCGTCTTTTAAGGAGTGTACTATTTTCCAGACTCTATTAAATCTCTCCTCATTAATATTAGGTTTTTTTATCATTTTTAAGCACCATTCCATTTGTTTAGTAGTTGTGCTTGACTTATGATAGAGGTTTAATGCATATTTGGAAAAATCCCTCACTAGAAAATCAAAAATCTGGTCTAAAGTATCATCATCAATATTGTAGATTGGCGCATTTTCAATGATAAGATGAGCATATACTATTAGTGCAAAAATCTCACCAATTCCTGAAAGCATAAAATCCATATCTTTTTGTTGTTCGGCGCTGGGGGTTGCTTCTACTCCAAGAAGATTAAACATTTTAACTTGTTCTAAAAAAAGTTTAACATTGGGCAAATTATGTTTTTCAAATGCAGGTTTCCAATCAGGAAAACGAACACGTGCCAATCCTCGAGTTGGACCTTGATTGAAAAGAAAATCATCATTTTTAGCGTGGTCTTGTCTTGGAATCTCTTCATATTTCTTATGATTCATAAAAAAATTTAGCATAAATTTCAAAATTAAGGCGATGTTAACATGAACAGTACCCTCGAGTTTTGGCAATGCCCGAATATCTCTTGCAGCACTTTCAAAATACATATCTTTTTCAAAACCTTTGGCTGCAATAACATCCCATAAGAGATTAATTACTTCTTCACCTTGAGTTGTTGTTTTCATTTTCATAACGGGAGCGTATAGTAGATAACGTCGATCTTTATCAGAAGCTATGCGCATGTAATCCGCAGTTCTTAATCCAAATAATTTCATAGCAACCAAACGTGTATATGCATCTACAAAATTCTGTTTAACATGTTGAAAATCAGTAACATACATATTATATAGTCTCCGATTGGCAGCATGATGAATAGCTTCATAAAATGCGTGCGTGCAAATACCAATTGAAGCCCATCCTAAATTATATTTGCCCACATTAACAGTATTAAGCGAAGCATTCCAAGCATCCTCTCCTTTAGAAAGAATATCTTCTTCAGTTATGGGATAGTTATGGAGCGCAAAATTTGCTACATAATTTTGACTATCGCATACATTTTTTATCAATTCATAATTTTTATGCTTATAATTTGCAATAAAGAAGACATATTGATCTTTATTCTTCATATCATATGGAGGGATATTACCATCCTTATCAGCAAATTTACCAAAATTCGAGACCATCTCCGCCTCGTTTCCATTTCCAATATAGTACTTCTCTCCATTAGCTCTATAAGTTCCATCGTCTTGTGGTGTGAGGGCCATTTCAGTTCCATAGATATCTGCACCATGAGCTTGTTCCGATAGCCCAAATGCGAAGATTGCTCCATCTCTTAATAAACGAGCAGCTTTCTTCTTTGCTTCCTCATTTTCGCTCATCCAAATGGGACCAAGTCCTAAAATAGATACTTGCCAAGTATACCAATAACTGAGACCATAAAATCCGAGAATTTCGTTAAATTCGCATATTCGCCAAGTATCCCATCGATAATTACCATTTTCCCCGTACTGAGCAGGTGTTAAAAACTGTGCAAAAATTTTATTATTTTTTTGAAACTCGAGGAAATCTGAGTACCAAACCCGTTTATGATCATCTTCTTTAAGTTTCGCTTTCCCTTTCTTTTCGAAAAATTCGATAGTCTTAAGCATTATTTCCCTTGATCGTTCATCAGGATAATAGCGGTCGTGTTTCTTAGGGTTTAATAAAATTGTCATAAATTCAGTCTCTTAACCTTTTATTGTTATATAAATTTTAGAAGTCTTTAAAACTCTTTTTTTTTAGCGCTTATACAATTTTTTTTGATAATAATGATTATTCTGAGATTTAATTTAAAATTTATTTATGTCGATGTTTGTATTTTGAATTCTTCCGAGAAATGTGGATAGGTGATTTTCTATTTTTTATGTTATATATAAAAGTCTATTATCATTAAAGTATTAGAAAACATATTAATAACATTTGAGATCATAATTCTATGAGCATCATAGAGTAATTAAACGCAACTCAACACGGAGATAGAAGAATTTAAAGAGATTAAACAAAGAGAGAAAAAGGATAATGGCTGATTGTGAATTCTGTGGTAAAGACATCAAGTATAATAAATGGAATAAAGAATATCACCATATTAATATATGTCAACAACCAGCAAAACGGTTTTTCTGTTCCCGTCAATGTAAATTAAGATGGATTTTTAAAATAATGAGAGAGGACTCTGAATAAGGAAGATAGAAAGAAGAAAAATTAAAATGGAACGAATCATAATTTTTATTGATAATAGCAACATTTTCCAGGGTTTTAGAAAGTATAACCTCAAGGCAGACTATGAAAAGCTGAAAAACATCATAACAAAAGGTCGAAAATTACAAAGTATACATTTATATGAAGGTGTTATGTATCCATTGAGTCCAGAGAAAAAGAAGTGGTATAAGGATTTAAGTGAAAAAAGTGGATACGTAATCGAAGCGAGTTTTGATAAAATAGCGTTTAATCAAGCCATTGAAAAGAAAGTTGATATTAAAATAGCAATTGATATAGTCTCTTTTGCGTATGAAAATGCTTACGATAGGGCGGTATTGGTATCAGGAGACGGGGATTTTGTTCCTGTTATTAAAAAAGTAAAAGGATTGGATAAAAACGTGGAAGTATGGGCATTTAGATATTCTTTAGCAAATACATTAAAAGAAGTAATCGAACAAGAGAATATCTATTATCTTGATGATGTTTTAAAAAAAATAAAAATTTAATCTAATTTTAAATAGTATTCATTGCATCATAAGTTTTTTTTAAAGATTTTCCTGAATTCCATTCATTTCTAAGAATAAATTTCTGAATTAATTCATTTGCATTTTTAGGTAATTCTTCTTTAAATTCTATATATCTTGGAACCATAAAATACGCCAAGTTTTGTTGTAAGTATTTGTGAAACTCTTTGTGAGTAATCGAAGCTCCTTTTTGAATTACAGCACATATTTTTAAGTGTTTTTCTAAGGGGTTATTATCAGAAATTTCAAAAACAGCGCTTTCGACTATAAGTGGATGGGAATTTGCAACTATTTCGATATCCACTGCAAAAAATATCTCTTTATCTTTACGAATCATATCTGATTCCCTTCCTAAGTAGTAAATGAACCCTTCATGATCCGCATATCCAAAATCACCTGTACAAAACCATCTTTCTTCTCCTTTTCTTGTCATGGCCTGTCCTTGGAAGTTATAGTATTCAAGCTCAAAAGGAAGTCTTGTTCTTGCACAAATTTCACCAATATTATCTCGTCCAGGGGGAAGTTCTTTTCCTTCTGAATTTACGATTTTAATTTCAACACCCCGTGCTGGTTTTCCGATGGATCCTAGCTTTCCCCCTTTCGAACCAACATTATTAATAGTAAAACCAATAGCTTCGACGAGAGCCCACATCTCAATTATTTGAACCCCAAACCTTCTCTCAAAGGTTTCCCATATCTTTTTTAAGGCGCCTGCACCAAAAGCATACTTAATTGAATGGTTTCTGTCAATTTTTGATGGTGGTTGATTTACTAGTGCTGTCAAGTGTGCTCCGTAATAGCAAAAACCATCAGGTTTATATTTTTCGATATCACTCCAAAAAGTTGAAATATCAAATTTTTCTGCGATTATAATCGATCCATTATAATACATTAATGGGATGATTAAGAAATATCGTTCTAATCCTTGAAATAAGGGCAACGGACAATAAAATTTATTAAAATTACTACCAAATTCTAAATCTTCCAACTGCCTTCCTACACTAATTCCTGACAACGTATAATAATTTCTATACAATACTCCTTTCGGTTTTCCTGTAGTTCCTGATGTATACATTATTTCGAGAGGATGAAAACTATTAATATGAGCATTAGGATTCTCTAAATTTTCAGATAAGATTTCTGTAAAACTAGCATATCTATCTTCGTATTTAAAATCATTGGGTGCGTTCCGAATAAAGATTTTCTTAATATTGGGTAATTTATCATAAATCTCCTCAAGATTCGCTAGATATGTATAATCAATGATTAAAATTTCAGAATTACTATTGCTTAACACGAATTCTAGTAAATCCTTTTTTAATAAGTAGCTTACTGGTACAAATAGGCTGCCGGTTTTTGCAATGGCGAACCAACAAAATAGAGCCTCTGGACAATTTTGAAACAATACAGAAATATTAGGATTTTTTAATTTTAATTTTTTAATTTGTTTTATAAGTCCATTAGCTATTTGATTTGAAATTATATTTACATCATAATAAGTATAAACCTCATTACGATAATAAAGGAATGGCTTATTTTTACTAATTTTTGCTCTACTTTCTATTAATTTTGGTAATGTAGCATCCTCAATACCGTACACTTTTGTTAGGTCACTTAGGTTATATATCTTTTGAATTTCCAAGCGCTCACCTTTTAATTCTACCAAGACTTCTTCTTTATCTCTAAAAGGAAAATTTTTATCTTTAGCTATCTTACTGGGGATATAAACCCAAAGAGTATTATATCCTGGGTTACCCGATTTTTTCCTTGAAATTTTACCTTTACCAATTTTCATAATAAAATTTCAAAAAGAATGTTTTTACTATTGTAAATTAATAATTCCTAACGTAAAAAAAGGCTTATTATTTTTTGAAGTATTTCTACTTTAAGAGAAGTTCATCATATTCTTCTCTTATTAAAGGAAACCTGTCAAGGTCATAATGAGGAAAATAAAGAGAAAATGTGAATTCCTTTTGAAAGGATGATAATGATGCAATTTCCCTATATTTAATCTCATGTGCTATCTTATTTGCTAAATCTCTTTGCTCAATATCTTTTAAAAATAATTGTGCCCCAATTCCTGCTGCATTTCCAATCTGGAAAATGCTACTTAGCTCAACCTCAGGGAATAAACCGATGAAAGCAGCATTTTTTTTATTAATGTAAGTTCCAAAGGCTCCAGCTAAGAGAACTTGCTCAAGAGATTCTTTCTTTTTATTTTCCATTTCAAGTAATAAATAAGCGGCAGATAAGAATGCACTTTTTGCTAATTGTAGCTGATTAATATCCTTCTGAGAAATTGTGATTTCCCTCATACTTTTATCATTAGTTTTTATTGACTGATCGTTATCCCATTCTGCTCTATATATTATATAATGATACCCATCACCCATTTTTATGATGCGACGATTATTGATTAACTTTTCCGATTTAATATTAAATTTTCCCGCTCGTGTGATGATTTTTAATTTTAACATTTCTGCTATAGTATCAATGAGTCCCGAACCGCACAATCCAAGTGGTACTACGTTTCCTATTACACCTATGGTAGGTTCTAAAGTTTCTCTATCAATTATAACTGATTCTATTGCTCCTTCAGAAGCTCGCATTCCATGCATAATATGGGCGCCCTCCAATGCCGATCCCGCTGCACATGAACATGTAGCTAATCCTTTATTATTTCCTAATACAAGTTCACCATTAGTTCCAATATCAATTAATAGAGAATATTTATCGTATGTATTGATTTTAGATGAAATTATACATCCAATGGTGTCTGTTCCTACGTAGCCAGCAATAACAGGAGGAGAATATACATTTACATTTGGATTACACTTTATTCCAAGCATACCAGCTCTTAGATTAATTGGAGCTTTAAATACGGGAACGTAAGGTGATACGGATAAAAATTCAGGGGTTACTCCAAAAAAGATATGATGCATTCCTGTATTACCTACAATTGAAATATCTTTAACATATGAAGGAGAAATATTAGCTTTATTACAACAATCCTCAAGGATATGGTTGATGGCATTAATTACTAATTCTTTTGCTTTATCAATTGCATCATTTTTTACAATATAAGTAATTCTTGAAATAATATCTTCACCTATAGCCACTTGAGGATTTAACATTGCACTAACGGCTGCAAGTTCGCCTGTTTTTAAATAAATTAAATATCCAACAATAGTAGTAGTTCCAATATCGATAGCTAATCCAAAAATCTTATTAGTTTTATCACCAGCATCAATATCATAAAGAATCCATGGATCTTCCTTTGAAAGTTTTCTAAAATAAGAAGTAACATTACCATCTTCTTCTCTCATAATATATGGTAATTTTTTGGTAATGTTATACAGAAGATCATTTACATAGAATGCAGTTTGAATTTCATTTATTTTATAATTACTATTTATTTCTATTATATTCTCAAATAACCCCGTTAGATCATTTCTAGGATTACTCAAATCTGCAGAGGTAATATTACACATCTGTGAAATTATACCTGGATGTAATTTATCACTAGATTCTATTCCGAGGGATTCTAAACATGCATCGATTAAAATTCTATTTCCTCTCGATACTAATAAGTCAGTTAAAAAAACTCTTACATCTCCAAAAATTTTAGTTTGACATGCTAACCTACAACCTTCTAATATATTTTGGTCACTTAGAATTTGTTTTTCTTCTTCAGTTGGTTTTGAAATTTTTGGATTAGGATCTAGAATGTAAATAATGCATTTTCCACATGTTCCTTTACCTGCACATAACGCTCCTATGGGGAAATTTAACGCTAATAGCGATTCATAAACAGTTGAACCTTCTATAATATTCATTCGTTTAGATATTGGCTCTAAAGTGAGTGTAATTCTCTTATTCTCCATATGAGCACACCTTATTGATATTTTATTTCTTTATAACAAACTATTTTGTTTAATTATAAATTTGTTAAAATAGACACAAAAAATTCAAGAAAATATTAATTTTTTTTAACCCCTTAACCATTTATCGATAATATCAACGCCTTGCAAAGCATCTCTAGCATAAGCATCTGCTTTTGTTTCTTCTACGATTTCAGGCGATGCTGCAGCTCCTCCCAATATCACTTTTACTTTATTTACTAATTCTCCATTTTTTAATAGAACCATTGCCCTTTTTACAGCGGATTCCGCTGAAGAAAGAAGAAAGGATATACCAATCACTTTAACATCTGGCATTCGAGCTGCTTCTTCAAATCTTTCAGGCTTCACGTCTATTCCAAGGTCAATAATATCCATACCATAAGATTTCATTAAGGCAATTAGAATATTTTTGCCCAGATTGTGAATATCGCCTTCTATTGTTCCGATAACTACTTTTCCTGAGTAATTCCTAGCCTTAGCTAAATTCCTTCTAGTTTCCTCTTCTATGCATAGGATTTCGCCCTCGAGAGCTTCCGCCGCTAAAATAAGGCCCATTTCTCCTGATTCATCCAATCCCTTTAGAATACCTTTTTTTATTATTTCGATTATTGGTACTCCTACTTCTATAGCTTGCTTTATTGTTTCTTTCATCGAATAAAAGTCAAGTGAATTAACCGCTTTAATGATGTTATTAATATAATAAAAATTATTTTTTGCTTTATTTTTAGTTTCTAAGCTCACTTTTTCCATTATCAAAATTTCCTCTCTTGTCTCTTAATAATCGATATTATCAAATTATTAAAACAATACCATGCCAAACAACAAAAGGAATAGACTCCTTTGGATGTTCAGGATTAATTACAAACGGTGACTTTTCACCACAATTAACAGCTGTAGCAAATATATCCACTCCACATGCCTCTAGTGAAGGCCTAGCTCTTAAATACTGCCGACACATTTGATTATCGAGCACAGGGCAAGGGGGTATTTTTTTTTGTTGCATTAAGTCTTTAAAATATTCTGGAGAAAAAAATCCACAACCAACACAGGGTCCACCTTTAAAGCCCATAGCAAGATAATATCCCAAGTATGTAGCTTCTGCTTCTATCATTGAGACCATTTGATTTAATAAATTTACATCTCCTTGAACACCTAAGAGAATTCCGGGAAAAATATGGTTCTTTATCGGTGGATAGAATGTAATTAAAATTGCTTGACTATAACTATTAACAATTTCTCTCATCTCTTCGGTAGTTGGAGAATGGGGGGGACAATTTATACTCGTTCCGAAACCAAAACACACGGGAATTTGACATTTCCATCGTACGCGTGGATCTATTACGATTTTATCAGTTGTTATTAATTTAGCATGACCAGTGGCTTTGATTTTTGACTTTGTAATAATTTCTTCTATGATTTTATTAGATCGTTCAAGGAGCTCAAGAAAAATCTTTTCATCAGGTTCGCGTTTTATTGGAGAGGGTGGCCTATCTTTCTTTTTTGGTAATAATCTGCGCCATTTGAAAGATATTTTAGACCATTCTTTCTCAACTTCAGGTATTAGTTTCTGTTCCATTAATTTTTACCTTATTCTTTTTTTTTTCTTAAATACTCATTTATTTATTAAAATATTATTGGCTTTTACTTACGTAAAAGTTCTTCTATATAAGTAAAAAAATATTAAATTAACATGAAACCATCATAATTTATAAAACTTATTAGTTTTTTACTTACGTAAAATATCTTAAAGGGGAGTAAATAAAAATTAGTTAATAAGTTCAAAGTTTGAAAATTCCTAATTAATTAGAAAAGAATTAGAGTTTTTCGAATTTCTAAATATTTTTTTTAGTATTATTCGAAATTCTTTTATGTTTCTGATAAATTTCAGATTTCCGTAAAATATACCTTTTCAAAATAGGTTTAATTATGGGAATAAAATATTTTTTTAATCCGATCCATTTTTTTACTTCAACATAAAAATCCTGAAGTGTATGATGTTTAAAATTTAATAATTCCTGAAGGTTATCTGTTTCTTGGGAATCAAGAATTCCACAGTAAAAACCTGTTTTTGCAAATGCCGTTTCAGGCAAAAAGTTCCTTCCGAAACCCATAATTTCATAGTAATCATTAAGATTATCTTTATAAATTATTTGACAGTCTTTCCCTCCACCTAAATTGAAAATTTTTCCCCAGATATTATCAGATTCTATTGCGTTAACAATAGCTTGAGCCACATCTTTAACATGAATTATTTCTAAAGGTGTATCTAACGGGATATGAAACATAATTGGTCTAAATTTTAATATATCCACTGATGCCGCATATGAAATTCTAAAAATACAATAATCCATTCCAGAATTTATGATTGATTTTTCTGCTTCTATTTTGGTATATGAATAAATATCTTTAGGATTTGCATCAATTGGATTGGAGATTTTGATGATTGGATCTTCTAAAGTTTTATCATAAACGGCCGTGGAAGATGTGAAAATAATTTTTGGATTGGTTTGTTGAGCTTTCATCGCATTTAAAACATTATTTGTTCCACCAATATTAGTAACTTTAGCTAAATCTGGTTTATACATTGCAATATCAGGTAAAACTCCTGCAACATGAATAATTATATCTTTATTGGAAACTGATTTGTTAACATCCTCATAATTTTGAATATCTCCCCAAACTATATCAACAATTTCCTTATATGATTTAAATAATTTTTTATTTTTATGGGATGGTCTTAAAAGTAAAGAAATTTCATACTTTCTACTTCGCGAGATTAATTCTCTAAAGATTTCTTTACCAATTGTGCCAGAAGCACCCGTTAATAATATTTTCTTTTTTTTAATATCTTATCTGCCTTTGAATTGATAATTTTTGTAAATGATTTCTTTCAGAAAAAATACTTAATGAAATAAGAATTAAACTATAAATATTAAAATTATATGTCTATATAATTTAAAGCTATATTAATTTACATTGTAATTTAATATTACAATAGAAAGAATCTTATGCCTATGTTTGAATATTTTTTTTGGGATTTTGATGGAACATTGTTTAATACATATCCACATATTGTTTCTATCATAAAACAGATTCTAAAAACGGAATATAATATCGATTTGAATCCATCAAGTATTGGGGAATGGCTTTATGTCGGTCTAGAATACTGTTTTAATAAAATTAATGAAAGTTTCAATGTTGATTTAAACCATCTTAAGGATCTGTTTAGTAAAGAGTATATGTTGGATTTAGAATCTAAACAACACCCTTTTCCAGGAGCTAAAGAAATACTTAAATATATTAAAAAAAAGGGGGGTAAAAATTTTATTATTACACATCGAGGGCTCACTAGTTTGTCCAGACTATTAGGACACAATAAAATAGAAAATCTAATTGAAGAAAGTATAACATATGAAGATGAATTTCCGAGAAAGCCTGATCCTGCATCTTTCTTGTTTCTTATTGATACATATAAAATACAAAAGGAGAAAGTGCTTGTAATTGGAGATAGAGATATTGATATCCAAGCAGCAAAATCAATTAATACTAAAGCATGCTATTTCAATCCATCTGGAAAAATCAATGAATTAGCTGATTATAATGTCAAAAAACTAATTGAATTGAAAGAGATTATAGATCTTTAAACGATATCACTAAATATTGTTTGCCATTTACCTTTTTGGGCATAAATTTCTGCTTCTCGAAGGACTTCAAGAAAATTATTCAATTCATTACTCGAATATTCATCTAAGAGAGAATATTGATTAATTACTCTAGAAGTTAAAGGTATTTCCTTATCTAAAATAGAGACTGCCTCCTTGAAGAAAGTTTTTGCAGCAAGATCCCATCTCTGAACCTCAATTTTATCAAATATAAACTCAACTAGACATTCAATTAGGTATCCTCTTAGTGGGTTCCCCCAATTGAAATTCCAATATTTCATAAGGATAATAAGTTTGATAATTTGACCATTTTGTTTTTTATTTAGTTCTGAGAGCCTTTTTTCTTCTAAGTTCATATTTATTTCTTTAGTTCCTCCTAATCCTTTAGGAATAATGAAGTATCCATTATTTAATTCAATTGCGGGAATACAGTTAAAAAGAATTGAGATTCCCCGAAAATCCAATCGAATGGGAATAATATATTCATAAGGAGGCTCCTTTAATATTTTCATTTTTTCTCGATATTTATATTGATAAATTTTAAGATTAGAATAAAGTAACTCAAAAAGTAAGTATCCTTTTAGATTAATTCGCTCATTGGAGTAAGTACCATTTCTTCTATACACAAAATATATGTCTATATCATATCGATTTTTAATGAAAAGTTCTCTATCGAGAGAACATCTAAACCAAAATCGGTCTAAGTTATATTGATGGGTATCTTGTGATAAGTAAAGAGTAGACCAATAAGGAGTTTGATTTTGAGAAGAATTTTTCAATTCACTATAAAAATTAGTAGCTTTTTCTTGCAGGAAGATTTTTTGAGTCTCTGTAATAGTTAAAGAAGTAATTAATCGTTCCAACCTAGTATTATTTTTATTTTCAGTCAAATCAAATTCAAGGTAAGTTATTTTCTCACAAGTTTTAATAATGCTCTTATAATATAAATCTATTATTAAGATCTAATTCTTCTGAACTTCTGTACGTAATTTATGAGAATAGGTCTTTTTCTCATCTATTATATGGATTACTTCATGTCCCTCTATTAGTAACTGATCTGCGATCCATCTACGGTGGCATCTAAACCAAACTATTTCAGCACACATTATAGCAGTATTTCCTGACTTGGCGATTGTTAGAAGTTTGTTCACTCCTTCCTTGAATGTTTTGGTTTTCGTATATTTAGCATATCCACCTTTACGGAAACCTCCCAAATCATCTCCTAGCCATATATAATTTATTTCGAATTCAGGTAATCGCATTTCTAAGTACTTTTGATTAAAATGGGGGAATTTTTTAGAGCTTGGAAAACGCCTTACATCTACTAAGATTGTAATATTATAATACTTAAGTAAGGAGACTAGAACTTCAAAACTTCTTGTTGAATGACCAATTGTCCAGATTTTCATACTCTTTTCCAATTAATCAATAGTATTATTTAAAAGATTTCTTAGTGAAGTGAAATTACTTTAAAAACGCTTTCATGGATGTCAAATGTTTATTTATATATCCCTAACTTAAACAAGATTATTATGTTTAAATATTTCATGTGAAAATTTATTATAACTTCAATTTTTAAAAACATTTTTAAAATAAGGTTGAATATTTAATACTCAATAATAATTTGGGGCTTAACTTATTGAAAAGAAATATTATATTAGTTTGTGTAATAGCTATCTTGATATGTTGTTCTTTTTCTACTATTCCAAATGGTCATCCAATTAATGATAACAATGAAAATCCTAATATAGTAATAAGAAATAACTCACCAGCTTTACCTTTTATTTATGGGATGAAGCGTAGTCCAGTTGATCTTGATCCACATGATGCTTTAGATTTGGATTCCTTTAAAGTGATTGATCAAGTTTGTGAGGGATTGTATGCCTATAATTTATCCGATCCTGAACTCACAATTATACCGAATCTAGCATCGTCACATGGTACTTGGTCCCCAGACTACCTGAATTACACGGTTCCACTAAGAATTGGACTAACTTTTCACGATGGAACACTCTTTAATGCCAGCGCTGTAAAATTTACTTTTGATAGGCTCGCTTACTTTATGAATAGTAGCGTGCCAGTAGGTCAAACAAAATTCGCGCGATTATATGAACTATCCGATGACAAACCCATCATCAATAGAACTGAAATAGTTGACACTTACACCATAAAATTTGTATTAAACGCTCCTTATACTCCACTCCAAGCTTTATTATGCTTTAGTGGCTCTTATATTTTATCTCCTGCTTCAACTCCGTCAACGGATTATATTGATCTCAATACAGGCAATTTAATTGGAACGGGGCCTTTTGTTTATGATGGATATATACCCAATATAGAAGTTTCTTTTCATGCATATGATGATTATTGGGGGGGGAAAGCAGATATTGAAGAAATGACATTTTCAATTATTACAGATCCTTATGAAAGAGTCGCAGCTTTAATCAATGAAGATGTTAATTTCATAGATGATCCCATTCCATCTCTCTTGGATGTTTTAAGGATTCTCCCAAAGGTCACCGTTTTAGAGTCTGGCACTACAAGATCAATTATCAACTTTCTTGGGATGAATACTAGGCAAATAAATGTTATATTCAGAGAGGCAATTTCCCACGCAATCGATTATGATTACATTATTAATGAAATCTATGAAGGAAATGCGGTACGATTGAGATCTCCCATGCCAAAAGGTATTAGGTATGCTAACTGGTCATTTGATGTACCTATTTTAAATCTCACCCGAGCAAGAATGTTAATACAATCAATGGGATATGGCATTGGATTTAATCTATACAGTGATACTGAATGGGTAAATCAAGAACTAAATGCGCCGTTTGCTACTTTTAACTATACGTATAATTATGGACATGCAATCAGGGAAGATATTTTAGCTTTATTGAAAGATAATTTAGCTAAAATAGGAATAAGAGTAGTAGGCGCAGGCACAACTTTTACACAATTTACTTATATGCTATTTGAAATAGGAGGATACCACAGGCATCAGTTGCAACTTTTCTGGTTTCAGCACATACCCTATTATAATGATCCTTATTATTTTTTAAATGAATTATTCACTAATAGAACCAAAGCTAATAATTTTGTGCACTATAATGGGGGCTATGGAGTTGGAGGTCCATTTCAACCGTATGGTCTATTTCCTTATGATCCAACTCAAGATGTTCAATTATTAATGGAAGCTGCTCTAATTGAAACAGATTCTAAAACGCGAGAAACACTATACGATGAGATTCAACGTCTCTTGGTTGAAAGAGATTTTCCGTGGGCTTGGGGTGTTGTTGAAAAATTATATAACGCTCACCACATCAACTTAACAGGATTCCAGCAAAATACCTTAGAAAAAGTATATTTTTATCCATGTGAATGGAATCCAGAGATTAGTTATCAACTCGATATTACTCATCCAAGCGACATAACCTATGTTGAAGGTAGCACAGGTCATAACATCACATGGGTTCTAACAACCAATTTGGAAATAAATACTAGCTATTCTATATTTAAAGATCTCGCTCAAGTTGATAACGGTTCTTGGACGTCAGGAATACCCATTGTCATTAACATTGACGCACTCTCTACTGGAAATTACATTTTTAGAATCGAAGCACGTAATGATGGTAAATTTATTGAAGATACTGTAATTGTAATTGTTACCGCACAAGAGGAGGAACCTGAAGAACCAGTAATCCCGGGATTTCCAGTGTGGTTCATTGTAATAGTTACGTTAAACTTGTTGTA
>JBHLNY010000301.1:0-3968 GCA_048941065.1 Promethearchaeota archaeon | reverse complement strand
ATTACACGAGATTTATTAAAACAGTATGCTAAAGCTAGTGGAGATACAAACCCTATTCATACAAATGATGCTATTGCTGAAAGAGCCGGATTAAAAGGAGTTATAGCTCATGGATTATTTTCATTTGGTTTTATAAGTAAGCTATTTGAAGATTTTTTAGAACAGGGTAAATATGGAACAATAATTGAGATAGGAGTCGAAATGAGAGGGATGGTAAGGGTTTCAGACCGTTTAATCACCAAGGCAATAATTAATAAGATTGAAGGGAAAAGAGTGTATTTTGAGGTAAATCAGACAACAATAACCAATGTAGACATTAAAGATAATGAAGGAAATATAGTAAAACAATTTGAAGCTGGAGAACGTGGATATATTTCGGAAAAAGATATTGCTAAAGGTCTTATTAAAACTAAGGAAGTTGAAGAAGGAATTCTAACTTATAGAGAAAGAATAGCTACACCCGGAAATGCGATTATTGAGCTATTTGAATAATGTATTGTATTATTACGTGTCCTTATTTTTTTCTTACTTTTTAATTTTGTAATTTATATGTTTTATTGTACTTGATATAATGGGTAATAGTTCCCCGATTTCAATTTGAAATAATTTTTTTCCTAAAATTATAATAAAAGGTATTTATACTACTTTGATAGAAGAGATCTTTGAAGGTAAAATTTTAAAAAATAGTCTTTAACAAAGCATCTTGACGAGTCTAACTTTAGATACAAAGAAAATTGAAAGCTTAATTTTAAACGGACGTTATGAAAAAGTAGCTGAAGAACTAATCAATTTAATAGAGAGTTATCAAATTCATCACGATAAGGAATTAATTTACAAAAGTCTTAGTTTATTGAATTTAATTTGTGATAAATCACCTTCAATTTCCTTAAGGACAGTTAAATGTATTGCTCCATTCATTAATGAAATCGATTCTTGGATCCGATTAGTTTCATTAGAAATTTTATATCAAATTAGTATGTTTCGCCCTAATTTATTAATTGATTTAATTGATAAGATAAAAGCACGTTTATACGATCAAGAACCTTCTGTAAGAAGATTAACTGTCAGAATTATTGGAAACTTAATCCTTTCATTACACATAGACTTAGACGAATTACAAGATATTATAGAAGAATATACAGAAAAATTGATGGATAATGATTGGAAAGTAAAATTATATGTAATAAGAACCATTCAGAAAATTCTAAATCAAGACTTTAAGAAAATTAAAGATTTAGAACCATTACTATCTATGGTTATTGTAAATCTAAGGGATGAGGATGATGATGTAGCAAGAGCAGCTGCAGAATTACTAAAAATACATGGAACTTATTTTCTTTCTAAGGAAAAATTATTTTACGTTTTATTGAATCTTCTTTATAATGAAGAAAATAGAGTTAAGGAATTAATTATTTGGTTATTTGGAGAGATTGGAAAAGAAAAGTCATCAGAAATTATATCCATTATTCCAAAATTAATAAGTCTTTTAAAAGAAGAAGATTATCGTATTGAATTAAAAGTAATTGAAGCTTTAGCTAATATTGCAGAAAACAATTTTGACCAGATCTGGGCAAATTTAATACATTCTTTGCTAGAATCAAGTAATCCTGATTATAGGAACTCGTTAATTAATGCAATTTATCATTTAAGCCAAAATAACATTGATGTTATTTTTCCTTATTTATTTGAGGAATTAGAAAATCCATCTGAAAATATTAGAGAAGGAATTGCCCTAGTATTTAAACGTTTATTTGAAGAGTATCAAATAGAAATAGAAAATGAAATAACAAAAATGCTCTATAAATTAGAATCACGGTATTGGAGAGAAAGAGAAAAGACGATAATATTACTCCAGAATATTTGCTTTATTTTAAAAAGCAAAGAAATTGCTGTTTGGATTACCATTGAATTAGAAAAAACACTAAAATATGAAAAAGATCCGGAAGTTAAGGATGAAATAATTTATGCATTAGAAAATATTAGAAGAAATTTTAGCGACATTGATATAACTATAGAAAAAATTAATCACGAATTATCTTTTTTCCATAAAAGAATTAAGAGCTTTCAAAGAATCCCAGCTCAATTTAGAGAAAAATTAAATTCATACATAAATACCTTCAAATTCAATGATACTGAGATTCAATTAAATAGAAAATACAAGAAAATTTTAAGAAAAATCAAGAAATTCCATAAAACTATTAATAAATTTGAATATAAAAGGTTGGCTTTTGATTTAATGGAAGAATGGGAAGAGACTAAAGTTCAAGTTATTGAAGAATTAAGTATTATAAAAAGTTTTATATCTGAAATATGTGAGGAAAAAAAGACAGAATTTATAACAGACTTGAAATCAAAAATTAATTTGTTAGAAGATCGTATAATAGTTTTAAAAACACAATTTGATTTCATTAAAGATTATGAATTTCAATTCAATTTGGATGCATCTTTGTCCAATATTAATTTAAGGAATGAAGAAAATGAAAAATTCACTTATATAACACAAATAAGAAAAAGTTTATTTAAATTGGATAATGACGTAAGAGAGATTTTGGTAAATAATGTAGAATTTAATGATATATTTAAAGATTTATTAAGAAAATGGGTTGAAACAAAAATTGAAATTCAAGAGTACTTAAGCGATTTAGATCGCCAAATCAGGCAAATGAAGGATTATATTTTAGATTACTTTCTTCAAATTGAAGAGGTTAGTGATATTGCTGAAGAAGAAAAAATTGATGGAATAAGCAGTGAACTTGGATTTCAACTTCTTCAAGGACATATGCATTCCATTATTTCTCAAGGAATTGAAGGTTTTAAAAAAATTAATGATAATTTTTCTAAATTAAACTCCAAATTAGATTTTCTCATCAAAAAAAGTGAATTCTCAGATGCTAAGAAATTAATTGAAATTAGTTCTTCTCAAGTGCAAAATTTCATAGAAGAAAGTGAAAAACAAATCGAAAATATCATTGGTAAAGAAAAAATTTTCGAAGATAATAATGTATTTAATTTATATGTCAGACCTTATATCAACAAATTTAATGCTTCAAAAGATCTTCTCATAAATAGGTTAAAGAATTTTATTAACAGAAGTAATAATAAACTCTATCTTAATCAGATTAAATATTATCTAAAAGCTATAAACCCAATGAAATTAGATCTACTTTCTTCTTATGTAGGATTAGAGATAGAGAAATTAAAAGAATTAATATTAAAATTTATCAATAAAAACAAAATTAATGCAAAGATCATAAACGATGAGCTTTATTCACAACAAATCGAGGCAGATTCAACTGGCTATATTGAAATTTTCTTTTTTAAGAACATAAAAACTATTGGAAATAAAATTTATTTGAATTTTAAGTTAACTAATCCTTCAAATTTTGATTTTCAAGATTTACAAATCTCTTTAAAAGTTCCTTCTTATATAGAATTCCAGAAAAAAGAAAGTTTTCCTAAATTTCTTCAGTTAAATGAATTAAAGCCAGGAAAGGTTTTCAAATTTAATTATGTGTTAAAGGTTGATAAACAAAAAGAGCAAAAGAAGAACTTATTTGATCCCACTGCAGATGAGATTAAATTAGATTTATATTATAGAGATCAATTTAATATTACTCGAAAAACAACTAAAAATATTGACCTTCTTTTACCATGATAAACTAATTTCAACAAATTATAAACAATTTATACTTATTGTATCGAATAATTTAATAAATTATTACGAAAATATTAATATATCAATATTTCTATTTTATGACCACTAGATTTGGAAATATAAATAGGATATATACTAAATTGAGGTGAAAAATGCAAAAAGTAGAGAGTTATCGATTAACTCAACAAGTTAAGCTATTCGGTTGAAATTGTAAACTAAACGCGACAAAACTTGATACTCTCCTTAAAAACGCTGGTTTAAATAGAGAAATTGAAGATTCTGCCGTAATACCCATTCCAAATACAGACTTAGT
>JBHLNY010000300.1:0-3974 GCA_048941065.1 Promethearchaeota archaeon | reverse complement strand
AGAAATATGAGAAAGGGAGCAATTTTAGGGTGGGAGACTAAATATTGCTGATATTGATTTAAATTCTCTCTCTTTTCTTCTGATATTATCTTAGATGCTCCTCTTCCAATACCATATCCTCCCATCTCTCCAACTAAACATCCTAAAGAAGCAATAAGTCCTACTACAAGAGGAGTAAAAATATTTCTCCCTAGAAAAGGTTGTGATGAATAGCATACTACAAAAGTATATGGTGTAGGAATAGGTAGTAAATTTCCAATTAAACATACCCAAAAAGTTATTAATAGGCCAAGGCCTAAATTTTGAAAAGCAGGATATTTAGAAATATCTTCTATTGCTTCACGATGAGACTCGTTTAATATAAAATCAAGAGATATAATAGTAATTATTATAATCAAGACGAGGAATGCAATATCTACTTTTTTAAATTTCAAATTTATAAAGAAAAATTAATTTTGATAATATAGATAAAAACTTAGAAACTTTATAATTTCTATTATAATCTTAGCTTAAATATAAGTTAAAATTGAGAATTTTATAAATTTAATTATTCTTATTTTCATCAATTTTTTGGAGAAGTTCTGTTAAAACCACATTATTATAAGAAAAAAGCATTCTTGGTATATAATTATCAGCTAAATAGGGTCCGTCAGCTATATCCTCCTTTAAAGGGAAGAGTTGCTTTTCTTTTATTACAGCTCCTAAATAATTCCTATCATATTCTCTATAACCAAAAATTTTATTTTTTACTATAACCATTTTTCTTTCATATCCCTCAGGTATACTTGCCTTTTCTAAAAGCAATAGAATTTTCTCGCGAGATAAAGATTCAAGTAATTCAAGATCTTCCTCTGTTCCTTCATAAGTAGGGCCTGTTTGTGCTTCGAGATAATCAACCTCTTTCTCTAATCCCATTAGTACTTTAAAACCTGTTGTTTCATTACCCTCATCTACAGCAGCTATTTTAAATCCAATACCATATCTATCCCTAATGGCAGGAGCTATTTTGGCGGCTACAAATTTCATTCTTGTTGTTGTATTACTGCCATGCCAAATCCAAACACGAAAATGCTTTGGATCAATAAAAAGTAAAACGAAATCAGGATCTAATAATTCTACCAATTTAATATCTCCTCCAATTTCTAGTTCTTCAAATTCCCCCAGTTGATCATTAAATTGAAAAACTATAATTGGTTCTCTTATTTCCTCTGGAATTTCCTTTTTTCTTACCTTTTTTTCTTTTTGCTCTCCCTTATCTTCCAAAGGTGGTTCTTTATCTGACATAATTGTTCTAGAAATTTGTGTGTTGTATTATACTACTATTTAGTTATAATAATTTAATATTATTTAGGATATTAAAATAAATTTTTTTAGAAGTATGAAATTTTTTTTATATTCAGTTCTTTACTATAGATCTTCTTGTTTTATCTCAAATTTTTTTAAAGTAGAAATGCGGGAAGGGAGATTTGAACTCCCGAACTCCTTCGAGACTGGATTCTGAGTCCAGCGCCTTTGACCAAGCTTGGCAATTCCCGCTTCTCTTCAAAATATAAAATTCCATTTTAAAATGTTCCTATATCGCTTAGATTATTTTGATATTATTTAATAAATATCAAATATATAAATTAATTTGCTATTAACCAAGTCCTTTAGAAATGTAATTCTTCATTACATACTTCTTTAGTAAGAACCCATATTTAAAATCAAGTAAATTTAAATACTAAAGTATGAAATTCAATATTAATAAAATGAAGGTTAGGAAGTGATTAAAGGTTAGATTACCAAATAAAGTAACCGAACTAATTAAACAGCTCCCTAAGGGGCACTCTGGCTTAAAAAAATTAATTACTAAAAATTATCAAAAATTAAATATTGATAAGCTGAAGGTTGCTAATCTTACAAAAGATGAAAAAAAAGTAGAGACTTTTTATAAACAGGTTATTAGACAAATTCTTAGTTCAAATCCAGAAGCATTAGAATTGCTTAAAAATTTGAGTGTGTTAAATACACAGATAGATACCAATATTAATAAAAATTGTATTGAAACCACCTATAAGTTACCAAATATAGAGAAAACCTTCAATGAGTTATTAGTTATGGGAATAATTAAAAAGAAAAAAGACAAAAAAGAGATATATGAATTTTCTTTTCAAAAAATTCAAGATGTTTCCCAAACCCTAGCTGATAAAAAATGTCATAAAAACGCCATAAAATATTACGAAAGAAAGAAAAAGAAATACAGAGTTGACATTAATGATGATATTGAGCTTCTTTTTCATAAGGCAAAATTAAATCCCACTGAAGAATTAGTTAATGAATTTTTTACACTCGTAAATAGAATAGAACAATTTGATTATGTATACAAAAGATTAATTGACATTGCGGAAGAATTAATTAATCTTGAAGATAAATATAAAGCACCAATTCTGATAGTTATTGGCAACATTTTTTCTGTTTTAGGAAGATCTGAGGATGCAGAGAAACCTTACATTAACGCTTTAAATACTTATAAGGAGTTAGCGAAAGAATATTATAAAATATATTTACCCTATGTTGCTGCTACTGAGAAAAATCTTGGAACTCTATATTTAGATTTAAAACGGTTCGAAGAAGCGGAAAAGATATATCTTGATGCATTAAAGGTTTATAAAGAGCTAGAGAAAAAATATTATGATGTTTATTCTCCTGATCTTGACTTATCTCAGAGCGATCTTATAGACTTATATAGTGAGGAAGATCAATCTAAGGAACAAGATAAATCATACCTTAATGTTATAAAAACTTATAATGATTTAGTAAACCAATATTATGATATATACTTCCCTAATGAAACCGCGATTACAAATTATTTCGGAAATGTTTGTGTTGATTTAAGCGTATTTGAAGATATTAAAGATGGAAAAATTGATTCTTTTGATACTTATAAAGGCTTAGCGAAGATATGTTATGACATGTATTTAAACGATATTGCTACAACTCAGAGTAATCTTGGAATCATATATAGTGAATTAATGAAATTTGATGAGGCAGAACGTATGTATTTAGAAGCATTAAAGATTAAAAAAGTATTAGCTGAAAAAAATCCAAGCCAAATTTTACCCAGCTTAGCCCTTACTCTGATAGACCTTGGAGATTTATATGCTAATTTGGATAAATTTGAGGAGGCAGAACCAAAGTACTACGAAGCTTTACAAATTTCGAAACAGCTAGCAGAACAAAATCCAGAAGCATACTTTCATAACGTTGCTATTATCCAGAATTGCCTTGGATCTGTTTACGCAAGACTAAAGAAGTTTGAAGAGGCAGAACAAATATTCCTTGAAGCATTAAAAATCTTTAAAATCCTAGCAAAAGAAGATCCTAAAACTTATTCATATAATCTTGCTGATGTTCAGAACAATCTTGGAAATATATACCTGATTTTAAGCAATCTTGAGAAAGCTGAGTATTATATTAATAAGGCAATTAAGAGAGATCCTACGAATAGTGATATATTATATAGCATGGCTTGTCTAGAAGCGCTAAGAAATAATCAGGAAGAGGCTTTGGAATTATTAAAAAAAGCAATAGAGCTTGATAAAAAGCATATTGAATGGGCATTATCGGACGAAAGACTTGATAATGTAAGTGATTTAGAAGAATTTAAAGAATTATTAAGAGAATGAAGATTCTAAAATAACCTTTTAACTAATAATGGTTAGTTTTTAAATCAATAATTTTATTCTTATTTTTCTTTGCATTTTTTAAAATATTAGTCTTGAATGATTTTTTGTGATTTAATTTTTGAACTTTCTATTTGAAGATTCAGCATTTTATTTTTTAAAATTGTATTAATATTGCATTTAGAAATGCTAATATTTTCTCCTGAAAGGATTGAGAGCTTTTTCCTTATAATTAAATCTTGAAGTGAAACATTAGAACAAGCATCTATTTTAAGATTTCTAAAAACCGACTCTGATACGATGATATTACTG
>JBHLNY010000299.1:0-3986 GCA_048941065.1 Promethearchaeota archaeon | reverse complement strand
GCCAATGATTTGCTTTATTACAGACATTTTGGAAAAGCTTTGAAGGATGAGGTTTTTAAAGCACTATTTACTGAGTTAATGAAAGAGGCTTTTACAAAAGGAACAGATAAAGTAGATTATCATGATTATTATAAATATAGAATTTCATTTATTACTGATTCGAAATTAGAGTTAATCTTCTTGTTTGTTACTGGTCTTACTGATAATTTTGATAATATTAAGAAGGAATTGATAAAATGCAGAAAAGAATTTCTGAATTTATTCGAAGATATTATAAAGCATAAATACGATGAAAAAACTTTTGAAGTTTTTGATCCCACGATTGATGCAACTCACAAAAATCTCCGCCCAAAAATATCATTAGTTGGGTTTTCTGGAGTTGGAAAAACCACCATAACTAGACTGATCAAGGCAGAAGAAATTCCTATGCAACATATTCCAACTATTACAGGTGATATTGCAACAATCAAAATTGGCAAATTACATTTCCATCTTTGGGATTTTGCTGGCCAAGAACAGTTTAGCTATCTATGGAATAATTTTATTAAAGGTAGTGATGCTGTTCTTTTAATTACGGATTCTAGTTTAGAAAACGTAGAAAAGAGTAAATTCTTTTTAGAATTAATAAAGGAGCAAGCCCCTCATGCCCATACTGCTATAATTGGAAATAAACAAGATCTAGAGAGTGCTATGAGCCCAGATCAGATTGAAAAGATTTTAGGTTTAAAGACATACTCTATGATTGCAAAAGATCCTGAGAATAGAGACAAAATGATAACAATAATTGCCGATATTTTGGAAATGAATGCAGAAATATCTCCCCTATTACAACCCTTATTGAGAAGAGATACTTTCATAGAAGAAGCTACAAAAGCATTAGAGAATGCTGAATTTGAAAAAGCTGCGTATCTATTTGAAAAGATCAGTGATTTATGTATCGAACTAGGTGATGATTCATTAGGAAGAGAGTTTTTTGAAAAATCACAAAAAATTACTAGTATGCTCCAACAAATTTCCCCTTCACAATCTAGTAGTACACCCCAACCCAAAAGTGAACCTCCAAAAACTCCATTAAAAAAAGGCTTATCTATACCTAAACCCTCAAGTGAGCACAAGGTGACTTTAGAAGAGTCTATAGCTCTTAAAAAGCCGAAGATTCCTCAAATCTCAACTGTTATGGAGCCTAAAACTATAAAACTCCCAGCAGAAACAATTAAAGAAATGAAAGAACCTCAGAACCTTGAAACTGAAATTTCACATCCTATTTCAGAAGATACAGAAACACATATTCCCAAAGAAATTGGTTTAAATCTAAATCCTGAAGATTTTATGGTGAAGCAGAGACCTAAAACTGTTACTGTTGTTCCTAAGGATGCAAAAGAAAAATTAACAATTTCGCCTTATGCTCAAGTAAGTAATCAGGAGGTTCAAAAAAAAGAAGAAGGGGCCAAATTCATACCTCCAAATTCTAAAATGTCCTCAATAAAACCATCTACAGTAGAAGATTCGATCAAAAGGCCTCCTCAAATCACTGGATCAACCGCAGAAAATGCAATAAAACCACCACGATCTCCCCCTAGTGCACCTCCAGAAGTTCCAATAGAAACTATTTCTCAAAAAGAAAGTGTTACTGATAAAGCTCCTCAAGATACCCCACAAAAATCAAATTTAGAAAAATCACTCATTGATTTAAAAATTAAAAAAGCTAATCTTTCAAAAATGTCAGTAGAATTTGATATGAAAGAATTAACTGGAGAGATTACTGCTAAAGAACTTGAAGATAAAAAGAGCAAATTGAGAGGAATTGAGGAAAATATTAATAATCAAATTAAAGAGATCGAAGAATTGCTTGAAAAATTTAAATAGCTTGATCCTCATTTTCGTTTTTAATTTGATTTAACTTATTAAATAAATTTTTAAAATTTCTTTTACTAATGACATAAGACATGACAGTCGTCATTATGAAATTTGGAGGGAGTTGTTTAAATGATCAAACTGCCTTTAATAAAATCCTCAAAATTTCGGAAATTTATAATAATGTAAGAAGAGTGTACGTTGTTTCAGCATTTAATGGCGCAACAGATTTACTTCTAAAAATGGCTCAAAATGTAAATAATGAAACAGAATTAGATAAAAATATGGCAATTCTTGAAAAAAAGCATTTTGATATTATAGAGGAAATCTTTAAAGAAGATTCTAAAGAATTCTACAATACAAAGGAATGGGTGGATAATAAATTAAGTGAACTTGAAGAAATTTTTGCAGACATTAAAGAATTTGGATTAGAACCATATTATCAAGATTCTGTCTTAAGTTTTGGAGAGATTATCTCAACATATATATTAAATCAATTTCTTGTAAGTAGAGGATTAGATTCTTTTTATATTCCAGCAAATAAGTTAATAATAACCAATGACGAATTTAATAATGCATATCCTCTATATTATTTAACTAATAATCGAATTGAGAAAAGTTTAATCCCTGTTTTAGAGAACCCAAAAAAAAATACTATTATTTGTATAACTGGTTTTATCGGAAGAAATAAAATCGGATATACAACAACCTTAGGAAGAGGGGGGTCAGATTATACAGCGACAATATTGGCTCATTCTATTTATGAAATTGGACATGATAAGGATATTAAAGTGATATTATGGAAAGATGTAGATGGCTTACTTGCTATAGGACCCAATTACATTCCAAAGGCCTCTTTGATTCGAAATTTAGATTATGAAGAAGCAAAACATATTGCAAACTTCGGTGCAAAGGTTTTGCATCCAAAGTGTTTAGAGGCTATTGAAGAAAACCAAATTCCATTAGAAATTAGGAATTTTGACAAGCCTTTAGAAAAAGTAAATTTTACTACAATTTCAGGATATACTGATAGAAATAATATAAAGGGGATATCAGCAGTAGAAGATGGTTTAATTATTACTATAACTTCTGGGAGTTTAGTGGATGTACCCGGTGTATTAGCTAAAATATTTAAAATAATGAGTAAGAATAACATTAGTGTTTCTTTAGTTGCTCAGAGTGCGTCAGAAATAAGTACATCATTTATAGTCAAAAAACAAGATGCTGAAAAAGCACTTATAGCTCTGAGGAATTCCGAGTATTTTACGGATTTTTTTCAAATAAAAAGTGAAGAAGTTGCAATAATTAACATTACTGGCTTTAAAGTATTAGATAACCCTACAAAAGTTAAAATCTTTCAGGCATTGGAAAAGAAACGCATTAATGTAAAAGCTCTAACTCAAAGTATTGATGATCTTAACTTTTCATTAGTAATAAAGAAAGACAATCTTATTGACGCTATTAAGATTATTCACCATGATTTATATGAAGATTTTCTAGAAGAATAATATATATTAAAAATTAGATTGCAAACACTATTGCGTTCTTGAATCAATAATCCTTCTTGTTAATTCTGTAAATGCAGCATCAACATTCTCACCTGTCTTAGCCGAAGTTTCAATATAGATACTTTTTTCTTTCTCGGCAAAAGACCTCGCTTCATTTTTATCAATTACAATTCCAACATCTTCAAGCAAATCTGCTTTATTTCCAATTAAAATAAATGGAATGTTCTCTCCAGCAAATTGGCGTATTTCGGTCAACCATTTCCTAGTTTCTGTATATGTTTGTTCCCTAGTTAGATCAAATACTAAAAGAGCGCCAGCTGCTCCTTTGTAAAACGTACTGCGAATAAACTCAAATCTTTGTTGCCCTCCGATATCCCATATTGAGAGTGTGGCAAATTCTCCCGACCTAAACTCGACATCCTTCGTTAGAATATCTACACCTACTGTGAGTTTATAATTCGCAGCAAATCTGTTTTTTATAAATCTTTGCACTAAACTTGTTTTTCCAACAGCAGCAGCTCCAGTAAGCAATACTTTTAGTTTAAAGCTTGACATACAGTTTTCTTCTGGATTATATTTCGTATATTATTTAAAAAATATTTAATGGTATATAAATTATTATCG
>JBHLNY010000043.1:0-16763 GCA_048941065.1 Promethearchaeota archaeon | reverse complement strand
TTTTTAAAATTAAATATAAATTTAAATATTTCAAGATATCATTAGAAATTATTAATTATTGTAGAAGACCCATTAATATTGAAATAAATTTATCAAGGAGAAAATCAATGTGAATGGTAAGGTTGTGACTTTTGGAGAGATAATGCTTAGACTTTCACCTCCCGGCTTTAAGCGTTTCGCTCAAGCTCAGTCATTTAATGCTGTTTATGGGGGTGCTGAGGCAAATGTTGCGGTATCTTTATCTAATTTCGGAATTCCGGTCATATATGTCACAAGATTACCTAATAATGATTTGGGAGATGCTTGTATTCAATTCCTCAGACAATATGGAGTAAACACAGATAAAATTATAAGAGGAGGAGACAGACTTGGTATCTATTTTCTTGAAATTGGTGCTAGTGCACGTCCTAGCAAAATAATTTATGATCGTACTAACTCTGCAATCGCTACAGCAGAGGTAGGGATGTTTGAATGGGATAACATTTTTGAAGGTGCTAATTGGTTTCATTTTACAGGAATCACTCCAGCAATTTCACAAAATTTAGCTGATTTATGTCTTGAGGCAGTTAAGCTTGCCAAAGATAAAGGCATTATGGTTTCATGTGACTTAAACTATCGAAGTAAACTTTGGAAATATGGCAAATATCCAATTGATATAATGCCAGAACTCGTTAAATATTGTGATATAGCAATAGGAAACGAGGAAGATGCCGATAAAGTACTTTGTATTAAAGCCAAAGATACAGATATTACTTCTGGAAAAATTTATCCAAAAAATTATAGACCTGTAGTAGAAGAAATAATAAATCAATTTCCTAATTTGAAATTTGTGGCAATTACTCTTAGAGGGTCGATTTCAGCAAGTCATAATACATGGTCAGGTTTACTTTATGATGGTAAACAGATGTATATTGGTCCAATGTATGATATTACTCATATTGTAGACAGAGTAGGAGGTGGAGATTCATTTGTAGCTGGATTGATCTACGGTTTTCTGACATATAAAACGGATCTTCAAGCTATATTGGATTTTGCTTTAGCTGCTTCGTGCTTAAAACATACAATTGTTGGTGATTTTAATTTAACGAGTGTTGATGAGATTCTCACGTTAATGGGTGGAGATACATCTGGACGTGTATTACGGTAAATAATTATAAAAAATTCATTGAATATTAGAGGAAAAAAATTATGAATAAACATCAAAAAATGATTATTACTGCAACAACTGCTAATTCCTGGATATATCCCGAAATAAGGAATTGGGCACAGACAATTGAAGATTTAATTAATGATGTAGTGAAATGTTATGAAGCAGGAGCGGCTGTTGTTCATGTGCATTTACCTAGAGGGGAAGAAGTAGAAGTTGTCAAAAGAATAAGAGAGAAATGTGATGTTATTATTCAAGCAGGAATGTCAAGTGAATCAATTCCAAAAAGAGAAGGAGATTTTAAATCTAAACCGGATATGGTCTCAGTAATGTTAACTCATCACGCAGAACATTTTACTCAAGTAAGTGTTGATGTTTTGCATCCAATTAACGAGCTAGAAGAGTATTGTAAAAAATGTAAGGACTACAATATAAAACCTGAATGGGAAGTCTGGCATACGGGTTCATTTTGGAATTTAAATTATTTAATTGAAAAAGGATTGTTAGATTGGTCAATCCCTCATATTTTAACATTATTCTTTAATTGGCCAGGAGGAACATGGACACCACCAAAATATGATGAGTATATGCATAGAAAGCAATATATACCTCCTAATTGTGTTCACACAGTTAGTGTGATGGGCGAAGAGCAAATGAAATTATTAGTTTTTGTACTTACTCATGGTGGTAATATAAGGGTAGGTACAGAAGATTATCCATTTTTAAGCAAGGGGAAACCTTCAAGAGATAATGCAGAAATAGTAAAACAATATGTAAGTATTAGTAAGTATGTGGGCCGAGAGATTGCCGATCCATCAGAAGCAAGAAAAATATTAGGACTGAAATAGGTGATTCTGTGAAATTGAAAGATAAAGTTGCAATCATAACTGGAGCTGGAGCTGGTATTGGTGAAGCAACTGCTCTTTTGTTTGCTAAAGAAGGTGCAAATGTATGTTGTAATTCATTAACTGAATCTGCTAATAGTGTTGCTGAAAAAATCAGATTAGATGGTGGAGAAGCTATATTTGTAAGAGCTGATGTTTCTATAGAAGAAGATGCAAAAAAAATAATTGATGAGACTATAAGAGCCTATGGAAAGATAGATATCCTTTTTAATAATGCTGGTATTGTTATTGGGGGCGCGATTGATACTATTTCTACCAAAGAATGGGACAGAACTATGGCAGTTAATGTTAGAGGGATTTATTTAGTATCAAAATATGCAATCCCACACATTAAAAACACAAAAGGGACTATTATCAATAATTCTTCTATCTTGGCACTTAAAGGAGTTAAGGATAGAGCAGCTTACACCGCTTCTAAGGGAGCTGTTCTCTCAATGACTAGAGCAATGGCAGCTGATTATGTTGAAGATAAAGTTCGTGTAAATGCGATCTGTCCTGGTACAACAGATACTCCTTCCTTAGCAGAGCGTATGAGAAGTCGTGGTGGAAATTATGAACAAGTAAGACAACACTATATTTCTCGTCAGAAATTAGGAAGACTTGGAACTCCCGAAGAAATAGCCAAAGGAGTTTTGTTCCTCGCCTTAAATGAATTTTGTACAGGAATTTCTTTGTCTATTGATGGTGGAATGAGTATATAATAAAAAAATCTAATCATTATAAAAATTTCAGCCTTTAGATAAGAAATAGAAAAAGATATAATTATTTATTAAGAAATATCTCGATTTTTTAACATTATTATACCGATGATTAAAAAGACTCCTGCTATAATAATCAAATAGAAGAGTGAAGCTATAGGATGATAATAATGAGTTATAACGTAAGTGTCACCGTCCCACTTAGTAATACCAAACGAACTAAATATTCCTCCTAAATAATCCCAAATTTCAGGGATAAAAGATTCTGCTATCCACATGAAGGTATTAGCAAAATGATAACCAATGTCAAAATTATATAAAGCAAATTTTTCATATCTATTTTCACCAAGATATATTAACATCGGTTTGAACATCATAAAAACCAGAAATGAAAAAATTACTAAAGCAAGAGGGAATAGTAAAACATTTCTAGGCCTTTTAAATATTGATGAAAAACCCATTGTTATTCCTCCAAAAAAGAAAGTAATAATCAAGGAATAGAGAAAATTCATCCCTAAATAAGAAGCAATATCAACAAATGGATATTTAATTATAGCGATTATAGAAATGATGGATAAACTTACAATACTTGTTAACATTCCAAATAGATAAAGAGCGATAAATTTACTTATTACTATTTTTGTTCGATTAATTGGTTTACTTACTAAAAATAACATTGTTCCTGTTCTTAATTCTTCAGAAATTAAAGGTCCCGTAGAGCCGATAATGATAATAGGAAACATTATAGCATAAACGTAATACCATGTAACAAAACCTATTCCTCCGGTTTCAATTACAGATTCTTCTCCAGATAATGTATCTGGGGGTATGAAAGCAAATATTAATGCAGGGACTAATACCATGAAAAAAACAGAGATAACTAGTCTTTTCCATGTGCCTAAATCGAATATAAATGTTTTTTTTATCATTGCTATAGAAGGAATTGAACTTATTCCTGGAAAGGGTTTCATTTCTTTAGGTTTTTCATTTATTGGACTAGATTCAACTCTATTCATTCATTATTCACCTCTTCCTCCATGATTTCAATAAAGATATCCTGTAAAGAAATTTCGGGTTGATGAAACTCTCTTAAAATCACATCATTTTCGATAATTAAATTAGGTATAGCTTTCTGTAGCATTTCGATATCTTTAACTAATATATGTATTTTATTATCTTGATCATCAATCCAGACATTAGAGATATAGTCCTTTTCCTTTAATTGTTGAATAATTTTTTCATTTGAACTCGTATCTAAAATAGTGATGTTTCGACCAGCTTTGATTGAATGCATTTTTTTGATGTTTTTGATAGTATCTGTTAGAACTATTCTTCCCTTGTTAATCATTGTGACTTTTTCGCACATCTGTTCTATTTCAGATAAAATATGACTTGAAACAAAAACACTGACTTCTTTTGATAATACTTTAATGTCTTTTATAATATTAGACCTGCCAATAGGATCTAAATTCGATGTTGGTTCATCCAATATTAATAATTCAGGTTCATGTAACAAAGCAGCTGCAATACCAATTCGCTGTTTCATTCCCTCTGAATATTTCCCAATTTGCCTATCTCGAGCCTCTATTAGCTCTAATTTTTCTAATAGTTTAAACGTTTTTTCTTTTGCGTCATTTCTTCTCAAACCGCTTAATTGTCCTACATAAGTTAAATATTGCTCTCCACTCATGTTATTATAGAAAGCAGGGTCTTGAGGTAAAAAACCTATTACTCTACGGGCTCTAATAGAACCTGCATCTTCACCTCTTACTTTTGCTTCTCCATCTGTAATTGATATTGCTCCTATTAACATGTTGATTGTTGATGTTTTTCCTGCACCGTTTGGACCTAAAAATCCGTGAACTCCTGGTTCCACAGAAATATTAATTTTATTTACTGCTTTTACACTTTGTTCTCCTCTACCATAAATCTTAGTTAAATTATGAGTCCAAATTTCTGGTACTCCTAATTCTTCTTTCATCATTTTTGATTATCAATTTTTTTTGGTTATTTAAAAAAATTTTACAAAGATGGCTAGTACCTATATTTTTTGGATATATGTTTATTATGAATTTTTTACTAATAAAATTGTATCTAAACCAAGAAAATTTGTTTATTTGAAAGGTTAAAAATATGGATTTAGTGAAATTTGGAATAATTGGGTGTGGAACGGCTTCTATGTATCACACACTAGGTGTAAAAAGAGATCCTAATCCAATTTTAAAATTTGTTGCTGCTTATGATATTAATAAGAAAAAATTGAATCGTTGCGCTAAGCGAAATAAATTGAAACCTTATACTGATTTAGAAGAGTTTCTTAAAAGTGATATTGATGCTGTAATACTCCTACTCCCTCATTATATTCACGCAGAATTCACGGAAAAAGCTGCTGAAGCAGGAAAGCATGTTTTATGCGAAAAACCAATGGCACCTACACTCGAAGAATGTGATGATATGATAAGGGCTACTAAAAAGGCAGGTGTTAAATTTATGATTGCTGAAAATCACCGCTTCTTACCAGTTCATCTTTACATTAAAAAATTATTAGATGAGGATTATATAGGTGATATCTTCTTAGCACGAACGTATGAAGGAGCTTATTGTGAACAGCAGGAATTTCTTGATCCTGATTGGTGGCATTTTACCTTCGATAAAGGAGGCGGTGGTGTGGTCGCAGATCAGGGTGCTCACAAATTTGCTATGTTAAATTGGTTTCTTGGAGAAGTAGATTCTGCTCAATGTTGGTGTGCTAAAACCCTTAATAGTCCGCCTAACAAAGGTGAAGATACTGCTATAATTTTGCTACGGTACAAATTGGGTGCAATTGCTAGTGTTGTATTGTCTTCCACCACAGTACATCCCTTAAATAACACAACTGAATTACAGGGTACAAAAGGTACAATATATGAAGACCATACTTGGGATAACCCAATCAAAATATTATCTTCTCATCCAAATGCAGAGAAAAAGGGGGAATTTTATAGTCCTTCAGAACCAATTGAGCACGGGGGATATCCTAAATATTATGCAATATCAACTAGATGTGAAGATCGATATTTTGCTGATTGTATTTTAAATAATAAAGAACCTGAATTTACTCCTCAACAAGCTCGTGAAGCTATAAAAGTAATTCTATTATCATATCTTTCTTTAAAAAGAAGTACTACTGTTACAATGGAAGAAGTTGATAAGATTTATAAAACTGTAGGAACTAAAAATATTTTAGAAGGATTAGGAGATAAAATTCAGAAAAATTATCGAAATTTAAGATGGTAAAAAATAAAAATTTTTTATTGAGTGGTCCATCCACCATCTATTCTTAAATCTGCACCGGTAATATATGAAGCTTCATCTGTTGCTAAAAAAAGTATTCCTGAGGCTATTTCTTCAGGAGAGGCCCATCGTCCCATTATTCCTTCCGCTTCAAATTCTTTTTTAACATCTTCATATGAAACTCCTCGATCTTTTGCTTGTTTAGCAACATCACTTTGTAGCATTGGAGTATCTGTAGCTCCAGGACTTACACTATTTACGCGAACATTATAAGGGGCCAAATCTAAAGCTAAAGCTCTTGTATAACCTAATACACCTGCTTTAGTAGAGCAATAATTTGCATGAGCAACTTGTCCAATGTGAGCTGCGACAGATGCTATAGTAATAATAGAACCTTCTTTTTGTTTTTTAAAATACGGGATAGCATATTTACAAGTATAATGGGTACCTTTAAGGTTTACATCGATGAGTAGATTATACTCTTCATCTGGAAAAGTCTCTACAGGTCCTACCCGTACGACTCCTGCATTAACAATTAAAATGTCAATCCTACCGAATTGATTAATAGTCAAATCTATCATTTTCTTAACTTCTATAGGGTTTCTCACATCTACAACTGTGATCTTAGTTCTTTCTTTAGCTCTGTTATCAATCAATCGAAATGTTTCATTTAATTCTTCTTCATTAATATCTGATAAAACTTGAATTGCGCCTTCCTTTGCAAATAATAATGCAGTAGATCTTCCTATTCCTGAAGCAGCTCCAGTTAGAACCACAACTTTATCTTTTACTCTAACTTTTATACACCTCTATTTTGCAAAAATTTACTTAATTAATATAATTTTTTTAAAGAATAATTCTTAATTAATTGACATTTTTTTGAAGTTTATCAGAAAATAAGAGCAAATCTATAAATTTTTTTAATATTTTTCTAAATTATGGATTTTGTTAGGTATGGTATAATTGGATCGGGGGCAGCATTTAGATATCATCAGCGCAGTATTAGATATAATCCTAAAATAAAATTTATATCTATTTTTGATACAAACGAGTCACTTGGAAGATCAATGGCTAGAAAGAATAAAATGGAATACTACAATAAGCTAAATGAATTTCTTAAGAGCGAAATTGATGCTGTTATAGTAATGGTCCCACATTACCTTCATGAAAAATACGTTATTGCTGCTGCAGAAGCAGGGAAACATGTCTTATGTGAGAAACCTATGGCAACTACTCTGGAAGGATGTGATTTAATGATTAAAGTGACTAAAAAGGCAGGTATTAAATTTATGATCGCTGAAAATCATCGTTTTTTACCTGCTCATAAATATATTATGGAAACAGTGCAATCAGGACTAATAGGGAATGTCTTTCTCGTTCGATCATATGAAGGGGTAAATGAAATTGTGGGTCTAATGGAAAAGGGTTTTTGGAAGGGTGATCCAGTAAAAGCAGGAGGAGGTTCTCTTATGGATATGGGAGCTCATAAATTTGCTACAATGAATTGGATTTTAAATGATACAGTAGAATCAGCATATAGTTGGATAACAAAACAATGTACCACTTTAGAAGAAAAAGCAGAAGATAATGCTATGGTCTTCTTAAAATATAATAAAGGAACCATCGCAGAAACTGTTGTTAGCTTTACTGTTGTTTCCCCTTTTAATAATAGTATGGAAATATATGGAACTAAAGGGACTATTATTGAAAATCATGAATGGGAAAACCCAGTAAGGATATTTTCTGAGCATGATGATATGGGAGAATTCAAAGGCAAATGGTTTGAACCTGTAATTGAACATGGACCTGCATTGACGTATTATATGATTTCTATGGGACATCAAGATGACTATTTTACTGAATGCATTCTTAATGATAAAGAACCTGAATTCACTCCAGAACAAGCAAAAGAGGCAATCGCAACAGTTTTAATGGCTTATTTATCAGCTAAAATCGGGAAAACAGCAACTAGAAAAGAATTAATAGAAATTTATAGAAAAAAAGGAACCAAAAGCATACTCGAAGGCTTGGAGAGAATAGTTCATAAAAATTATTATAATATACTTAAAAGTGAGAATTAATAAATTATTTCATAAATATCTCTTTATTTAAACTTGAAAGCCTTTTACATCCGGTACTGGTAATTCTATAACAATCTTCTATACCTACTAACCCCTGACCTCTAACATTTTGCCATGCTTCTACATCTAATACCATATTTTCTTCAAGGGGGCCATCATATGTATGTCCAGGCCCAAATATATGTGCTTCTTCAGTTTCTAATCCGATACTATGCCCAATTATGCTACAGATGCCTTTTCCTAACGTTTTAAAATATTTATAAGCACTATTATATAATTCTTTTGGATCTGCTCCAGGTATAAGTTTTTCCAAACAAAATTCTTGAACCTTTATCATGTTATCCATCGCAATTGCTCCTTTTATCGGAATTTCTCCTAATATAGCTTCTCTACTGACATCTGAGACATATCCTTTCCAAACGGCTCCAAAATCAAATCTAATGATTTCACTAGGTTTTACAATAGTTCCAACGCCAGGAGCTTCTGGATCTGAACGTCCAATATTCATTGTTAAATGATCCCACCCTTCCGCCCCTTCAGTTACAATAGTACTTCTTGCTATCTGAAGTAACTGAATATCAGTAATTCCTTCTTTTACTGACTCAATACAATTGAGAATAGCTTTTTCTGCAATTAAAGTTGACTTTTTAATTCTTTTTATTTCTTCTTCTGATTTGATTAAACGCATCTCAAGAAAAGCATTATCTCCATCAATAAAGGAAGCATTTGGAAATTGTTTTCGAAGATATTCTGATTGATATCTTGGCATCAAAGTTTCAATACCAATTGATTTACTTGTTAAATCTAGTTCTGCGATTTTTTCTCCCAGAATTTTTAGGGCACCTTGAGGAGAATTAATGCGTTCATAATCTTTAACCCAAGAAAACTTATCCACACTATCATATAACCCCCATATGAACAAAAAGACATCTCCATCATTAGTTATTAATGAGAAACTTGGATATTGATTATAAAGGACATATAATATAGGATTAGGTGCAACATGCAAGGTAGGAATTCCAGTAGAATAGAATACATTAACAGGAGTAGTTGCGATTAAAGCATCAAGATTGAGCTTTTCAAGTATTTCGTTTGCCTTTTTTTTATCATATCCTATTGGTTCAACCATTTTATATCTTACCTCTTTTGTTTAATCAAATTCATCCATAAAGATCTCTAACCTTTCTAGATCAGACATAGTACCTTTAGGTTTAAGGGTACCCTCCATGAAAGCTTCCATTGGATCAACTTCCCCTGTGGCTATACCTAGAAAGAGATCGGAATCTACTTTTAAACTCATTTCGGCATTTTCATTAAAGCCTTCTTCAAACTTAGCTTTTTTATCCTGAAATACTAACTTACACTTATAGTTTATATCTGGAAATATAAATTGCATAGTCTTATTAAAATCCTCGAATTCTACAGCAATTTCAGGATCATCTAACTTTTTTGCCCATTTTTCTAATGCTTTTTTTAATTCTTCAGCTAAAGCCATAAATCTTCACCTTTTAATATTAAATTTTCCCTAATTTTATAATATTTCCTTTTATTATTTCATTTTAAGCTGTGCCAATAAATCTTGTGGATATTTTGCTTGCATCCATGGAAGACTAGAAAAGAAGTGACTAAAAATTCGTGTAAGAAAGGATGGCTTATTCTTATTTTGATTTTCTTTATTAAAGTAAACTCTTCGAAATGGTTCAGCGTACTTCCAACCAGATAACTTTCTACTATGGAATCTACTAAACGGTTTATATGGAATCAATGTTTTATTCAGCAACCAACGTTGCGTCTTATGACACGCAAGTAATTGGTAGGTTAAGTCAATATTATTAACGCCAAAATAGAAATTTGGATTTAAGGATGTATAAAAATAAAGATTGGGAGAAAAATTAATTAATTTATGATATATAGCATAAAATACAGCTCTACCTGTATTAATATGATCCATATGATAATACCAAGTATAGATTGGTTCAGGGGCAAAAATAACATCTGGTTTTTCTCTATTGATATAATTAGTAATCTTATTAACAATTTCCCTATTAAAGGGTACAAACCCATCAATATATCCAAAAAAATATATATTTTTAGGAGGGATTCCATGAATACTCTCAGCATTAAATAGTTCTTTTGTTCTAACTTTTGCTAGAAAATTTCCCTTAAATTTATCATATTGAGGTCCTGGAAGTCCAAATTCCCCTCTAGTCATTGAGGCAATTTTAATCTTATGTTTATTTTTGCTTTTTTTAGCAAGATAATGCATTATATGTCCACATTTATGCTCTAAATCATCAGGATGTGCTTGAAAGAATATTATTTTTGCCATATTGCTATCTATTATATATCTACTACCTATTAATTCTAAATTAAGTAAGTATATAAAACGAAAGAATAATTTTTAAAAGTAATTATCTTTAAAATATTAAAAATATAATATCCATAATGGGATGAAAAAATAATGATTAATGAAGAAATAAAAAGTTTTATCCAAAATCATTTAGATTATACTGATGAAGAAATGAAGATATTTTTAGAAAACCCAAAAAATATTAAAATTCTTGCTAAAGCACCTAAAATTATGAATAAAACAATTGTTATAGAAGTTATGAAATCACATGGATGCAATAGCCAGCATAAAGTGGGTGATAAGTTTTATTTTGATGGAATGGGTAATCTCCTTACAAAGCTTAGCCCAAAAAGAATCTGTATTTCTGCTTTGAGTGCCGTTGAAAAATTAATTTATGCATCTACTGCCCTTATATACGCAGGAGCTGATCCTAACGAGATGGAATTTAATAGAGTTGGCTGCTCCGATGTAGGATTGCAATGTGGTGGATGGGGTAACATTGTTATGGAAATTAGAGTAGAAGATCGCAAAAAAGAGTAAAAATAATACTAAAAGAATACAATAATACAAAGATAAGAAAATAAAAAAAAGAATTCTAGTTTTAATGTTTTTAGTCAAACTATTTCTTCTTCATTATAATGTAAATTAGACACACCATAGCTAGACTAGTTATACCTATTAGAAATGGAAAGCTGTAACCAAAAATCTCTGGTTCTTCAGAGGGAACCTTATACTCAGCTTCTACTTCATAAATTACGCTACTTTCATTATCCTGTAATCTACAGCCAATATATGCACCAGAAACGCTATCAGATGTGAAAGTCATAGTATAATTTGTTAAAAACCAAGTAGGATCATTTGGAACTATAGCATTCTCGACAGTTAGATTGAAACCATTAATTGTATGGCCTGAAGCCCAAACTAATTCCGCTAAGTAACTATTCGCAGGTATCGGAAGGAATCGAAAATGGGATATTACAGAATAAGTACCACCCGCCCACGTATCAAATATGGAAACATTTCTTCCATTAACAGCAGAAAGTGCTTGAACATCTTGCGGATCATAAAAAGTATAATATGCAAATGTGAATGGAGTTACTGAATCAAATCCTGTAAGTGTCCAAGGCCATTCTTTTGTATAAATCTGAAAAGCATACATATAACCTAATCCATAATCTATAGATGTATTAAAAAGAATGTTTTCTACTTTCCATTTCGCTTTTGCTCCAAGTTGAGTCCAGCCTACACCAAATTGATCATTTCCCTTTGAAACATAGTTAGGACCTAAAACTTCTTCTAAACCTATAGGATCTACAGAAATAACCTCCCAAATTATCTCACTACCTTTCTTTACTCCAACTTGATATGTTGGATATTGAGCTCTTACACTCAAATTAAAAACAATCATCGATAAAAATATTAATCCTATTATAAAATACCTCGATTTCTTCATTTTTAATCATACTTATATAATATTTTCTGTACATTTTTGGAAATTCTGTTTTATAAATATGTGTTAATTTTCTATATAAATATTATGATTTTTCGAAAATTATTGGAAAGATGATTGTAAATAAATTATTGTGTTAAATTTATTTTATTTCTTCTAATTGAGCTTGTCTCTTTCCCAATAAGAATGAGCTTATTAAAATTAAAATGATTCCAATAATTGTATAAACTAATGAAAAAATATTTGGAGGATCCAATAAAAACACTAAAAAATATATAAATATAGGTACAAGTAGTGAAGGAACTTGTTGGATAGGGATCATATTACTAGCCTGTCCTACTCTAAATGCTTGTTGTATTGTTGCTAAACCAAGAATATTAGTTGATATTAAAAATATTCCAGATATAATGAAAACTAATAATTCAGTTAAATTAAAAACTCCTCTCAATACATTTGCTATCACTGCCATAAATTGACTTACCCAGAAATTTGAAAGAGCAAACATTAAACCTGAAATAATGGCTAACAGTATCCCTTTAAAGTTCTTAAATTTTTTTTGGAAAACCTGGCATAATAAGGATAAAAAAACTATTATACTAGTAAAAAGGATCGTTCGAATCATAAAACCTATTTCTGATAAACTGGTTTCAGTAATATCAATCGATAAACCACTCATTCCTATTGAAAAGGTTCCCAGAATCATTATAAAAATTCCTAATATTTCTTCTGTTTTCAATTTTTCTCCAATTATTCTAATGGAGCCTAAAGCTAAAATAATTAAACCAAAAGCCATAAGCCCTGGAATGAGTGTTGGTCCAATAAATACTTGGGCTGTTAAAAAAAATATTGAACTAATCCCAAAACTTAAGACAACACCTGAAATCCATATTGGTTCTTTAATTAAACTTTTCAGAAAATCGGTTTCTTTTGTTAAATTATTAACCGCTTTTTTTTGTAGAACAGTTCCAAATTGAGTAATTGATCCTGCTAATAGCGCCAGAAAAACACCTAACCAATAAGAGGTAGCTGACATTACGGTGTGAGGTTTTTATGACTTTAATTATTTGGTTTCTTATAATTTAATTGAAATTTATAATTTTTAAAAAATTATAAATTAATACAAAAAAATTTTAGACTATTACTTAAATAATTAATTTTCAAGGGTTGGTATAAATTTGGAATGTGAACTTAAAAGAATTAAAATTTATTATGAAATATACGGCGAAGGACATCCAATTCTTATAATTCATGGTTTTATGCCTGATCATCGGTTAATGAAAGGATGCATGGAACCTATTTTTAAAGATAGACCAAATTATAAACGTATTTATTTTGATTTACCAGGAATGGGAAAAACTCAAGGTAAAGAATGGATAAAAAATTCTGATCAAATATTCGAAATAGTTTTAGAATTTATAGATAAGATAATTCCAAATCAAACGTTTATAATTGCTAGTGAATCATATGGATGTTATTTAGCACGTGGACTTATCTACAAAAGAATGAGATTCATTGATGGAGTTTTATTTTTATGTCCTCTTATAATTCCTCAACCATTAAAGCGTTCTCTGCCAGAACCTATAACTCTGAAAGAAGATAAAGAACTTCTTTCAAAATTAAGTCCTCAAGATAGGGAAGAGTTTAAAGGTACGGCAATAGTACAAAATAAAAGAATTTGGGAAAGGTTTAAGGAAGAGGTTTTAAATGGTCTTAGAATTGCAGATGATGAATTTTTAAATGAGATATTCGAAAAAGGGTATGCATTTTCTTTTGATGTTGATAAGTTAATCATGAGATTCGATAAACCTACACTATTTCTACTTGGAAGACAAGATATTAGTGTAGGTTATAGAGACGCATGGAATATCATTGAACAATACCCTCGAGCTACTTTTGCTATCTTAGATGAGGCAGGACATATTCTTGAAATTGAAAAAGAAATATTATTTAATTGTTTAGTAAATGATTGGTTAGATAGGATTCAACAATTTGAAAAATAATATAATTTATAGTTATAAATTAAATTATTATTTTTTCCCAATTATCAAGATACTCTTCCTTAACATCGGCTCCATGTCCAGGAGTATCTGGAATTATTATTTCTCCATTTTTTTTAATATCATATTCTATCCCCCCTTTAATGGGGTCTTCTTTATGCATTAAAGCAGCGTCTAAATCTACAAAAATAATATTTGGACAAGCGGATACCAAATGAGCTCCAGCAGTAAGACCTAAACGAGTTTCATTGAAACATCCAATCATACATTTTATACCACAGCTTAGAGCTATAGCATTTATTTTTAAAGCCGTAGATATTCCTCCAGATTTACCCAACTTTATATTTAGATAATCGCATGCACCCATCGAAGCTAACTTAAATGCATCGTGATGATCGAATATAGATTCATCAGCACAAATTGGAGTTAACCCTGTATTTCTTAACCGTTTCATATTTTCATAATCCCAAAATGGCAAGGGTTGTTCTGCATATTCTAGATTATAGGGTTCCATTGCCTTTAAAACCTGCACTGCTGTAGGATAATCCCATCCTTGGTTAGCATCAGTTCGGATTGATATATCCTTGCTAATTTCTTCCCTAATTTTTTTAACAAGGTTGATATCCAAATCTTTATTTAATCCGACTTTCAATTTCACCGTAGAGAAACCCATATTAATAACTTCTTTAACCTTATTTATAGCTATTTCTAAATTTTCTTGGATTCCTATTGAGTAATCTGTATTGATGATCCTTTTTTCACCACCTAATACCTTATAAAGCGGTAATCCAGTAACTTTGCCAATTATATCAAAAAGTGCTAAATTAAAAGCTGATTTTATTTGGGTCTGATTTTTGATAGATTGATTTATATCTCTCATACGGGCTTCTATCGACAAAGGATCTTTACCTTTGAGAAATTTAGCTATATGAATACCTGCTTCATAAGCACTTGCTTGAGTATCACCCGTTATTCGAGGAGAAGGACAAGCTTCTCCAACTCCATAAATATCATTATCGGTATTAATTCGAACTAAAATATTATCTGCTTCATAGACTGTACCTAATGAAATTTTAAATGGAAATTTTAATGGAATATTGATTTTAAAGATTTCAATATTACTTATTTTTATTAAATTATATGGATTCATTTTTAACAATAATTATATTAAAAATTTAATTTTTTTCTCTTGAAATCAAATCTTTAAAATTTTTGAATATTAACATTATTAAAAAAATGATCAGGTTTTATGAGAAATGAGCGAAACTCAAATTGAAATGCTTGAACAAAAAATTGTAGATTTAATGGGAGAATTTAAAATTCCTGGCCTTTCGATTGGAATTGTTAAAGAGGGAAAACCATTTTATGCTAAAGGGTTTGGAGCAAGAAATTTGAAAAGTAATCTTCCCTTCACGGAAAATACTTTATTTGGAATTGGCTCTATATCAAAATCATTCACAGCTTTAGCAATAATGCAGCTAGTTGAACAAGGCAAAGTAAATCTCCAAGATCCGGTGAATAAATACCTAAATTTTAAGTTAGGAGATGATAAAAATCCCATAAAAATTTGTCATCTATTATCACATTCTTCAGGATTTCCAGAATTGGATGGAAACGTTGTGGCATTAGTACGTCAACTTGGATTTTATAATACGGTAATTCCTATGAGTAGTTGGAATGATTTTTTAATTCATCTTAATAGTGCAACTGAAGAAAAGTTTGATATTCCTAACAAATACTTTTTCTATAATAACGATATGTTTACTTGTGCTGGGTTAATTATTGAAAAGTTAACAGGCACGAAATTTGAAACTTATATTAAGGATAACCTTCTTGAACCTCTCGAAATGAATAGATCTACTTATTTAAAAGAAGATTTTGAAAAAGATGATGACATTTTAACTGGATATCTTCCTTCTGATGAAAAGGAACCTTTTAAGGTAACTACTCACCCATTTAATAAAATTGTATATGCACCGGGAGGATTAGTAAGCTCAGCAAGAGAAATGCAAAATTATATAATAACACTAATAAATGGAGGTTTTTTTGGAAATTCTAAGATTATTCAACAATCCTCATTAGAGCAAATATGGACCCCCTTTATAAAAATACCAGAAGAAACTGGAGGTCGCGTTGGAGATGCATGGTATGGTTTTGGTTGGGTAATAGAGAATGACTTCTTCGGACACAAATTATTACACCATGGTGGGGATGTGGGATCTTCTACGGCTTTTTTAGCACTAATTCCAGATGAAAAGATGGGAATTATAATTGGAGCAAATAGTAATGCTTCAGTAATCTTAGGTCCTATTGCTCGTGCATTTCTTGGAATTCTATTAGGAAAAGATCCCAGTAAAGCAGCACCATTGTTAAATATTCATAAGAAATTGAAATCATTAACTGGAATATACAAAATTTATAAGAATCTTGAGACAATGGAGATTTCCTTTGAAGATGGCATTCTTTATACTACAATTAAAGATTCCATAGATCTTATGCCCATGAAATTACCACTTGTTCCTGAAAATCTTGAAGAATTGAAATTTTATGTACCTATAGCATATCCTAATCGAAAAATCAAAGTTCAATTCTTTATTGATGATAAAACAGAAAAAATGCATCTAACCTTTGAAAGATTTTATTTCCATAAAAATTAAATTTTGTTTAATTACCATTTCTATGGTATTTTTTTTTTTGTTTATTCAAAAATAATCAAAAAATAAGAAAAAATATTTAACTGGAATCGTAAATAAAACAAGTAATTAATTAATCCCTTTTAATTTTTTTACTTAAATGATATGGTGTTTTTTATGAGAACTATTGATGAAAATCAAATTAAAAAGATAAAAGAATTTATTTTTA
>JBHLNY010000298.1:0-4041 GCA_048941065.1 Promethearchaeota archaeon | reverse complement strand
TTAAAAAAATATTAAAAGAACTTAAAAAAATTATTAAAATTCGTAGGAAAATCACGATCTTTCACCTTATCTTAAATAGGGTTTTATATAAATAGCTAGTTAAATAAATAATTCCTATCACAAAACCACTAAAGAATGTGATTATCATGGAAGAAACAAAAGGAGAAGCTGTACATACCGATCTAGATGAAAATATTTACATCGATCCTAGCCTTTTAAGAAATTTTATAAGAGATCTTTTCATTAACCTCGAAGTACCAGAAGAAGACGCAGATATTATTGCTGATGTTATTATTTCTGCTGATTTAAGGGGGATAAGTTCCCATGGAGTCCAGAGACTTAAAATGTATTGTGATAGGATTAAGAAGGGTATTTACAATCCTAAAACAGAAATAAAGGTTATTAAAGATAATGCTGCTACTGCTGTGATTGATGGAGGATGTGGTATGGGGCATGTTATTGGTTATAAAGCTATGAAATTGGCAATAGAAAAAGCTAAAAAATACGGATTAGGTGCTGTGGCAGTAAGAAATTCTACTCATTTTGGTATTGCAGGATATTATTCTATGATGGCAATCAAAGAAGGCATGATAGGATTTACAACCACTAATACCAGACCTTCCGTCCCTCCAACATTTGGGGTAGAACCAATGTTGGGAACCAATCCATTGACCTTTGGGGCTCCTACGGATGAAAATTTTCCCTTCCTAATCGATTGTGCAACATCAATTATTCAAAGAGGTAAAGTAGAAGTTTATGATAGAATTCATAAACCTCTCCCAAATGGTGTTATTATCACAAAAAATGGGCATTCTGAGGTTGATCCTAGTGAAGTATTACATAACTTAGTTGATCGTTCAGCAGCGCTATTGCCTTTAGGTGGAAAAGGAGAAGCTACATCAGGGCATAAAGGCTATGGATATGCAACATTTGCCGAAATTTTATCATCAGCATTACAAGATGGAATTTATCTTAAGGATACTGCTGGAGTTATTGAAAATGGTCAAGAAAAGTTAAAGGTTGGACACTTCTTTTTAGCTATTAATGTCAATAATTTTATACCATTAGAAAGATTCCAAGAAGTATCAGGAAATATTATGCGAGAACTAAGAAATTCAAAAAAAGCTCCTGGAGCAAAACGCATTTATACAGCTGGGGAGAAAGAATATTATAAAGAGAAAGTAACAAAAAAAATCGGGATTCCTGTAAATAGAAGTGTTCAAGAGGACCTTAAAATCATGCAAAAACAATTTGGATTAGAAGATTATGAATTTCCCTTCTAATGACAAATACTTTTTTAAAAAATAATGCCATTTGTTCTTCCTTTTATAGGTTCTGAATGAAAAATAATTTCATGTAAATTTTCAATCTTAAGTTTATCCTTTACTTTTATTTCTAATTCAGATATTAAATCATGGACAATTGATATATTCAGAGATCCCTCAAAAAAAATATGAAGTTCTAAAACACAGAGATCCATAGCAGTCCAAAATTCTAAACCATGATATCCTTTTACTTGGGGTTCTTCTCTAAGTATTTCTTCTACTAATCTCTGAATTTCTTGCATTCTTTGTGAGGAAATACTTTCACATACTAATTGAGCAGGTGATAGTAATTTAACGGATGGTCCTGACTCTATATGGGTAATGATCCTTGAAATCAATGGGATTTGTGACTTCAATTCTTTTTCAAAATTATTACATAATTCATGAGCATTTTCCAAAGATAGATCTTCCTCGAGAATTATAGATAAAGATAAGAATGTCTTTTCTTCAACTCTAAAAATATTTACGTCCCTAAAACTAAGAATTTTAGGAAATTCACTTTTCATAGAATGAATTAAATTAATAATACTCTCACCTATCGATTTCTCTCCCCTAAGCGGGTTCATTTCGACTAGACTTTCTACGTTATAAAATGGAATGTATTTTTTGCTCATTGTACGAATTGCTTTTGTAATCTCATCTGCATGGATTATTGAAATATGATCTTCTACAGATAAATGAACTTCTAAAAATAATGTATTCCCACTAGCCCTCACTTTTAACTCTTCAACACCATTTACATGATCTAAGTTAAAAATATTTAGTTTCATTTCTTCCAAAATCAAAGCATTTATTGGATTTACATCAATTAAATTTCCAATTCCTTCTATTAATAATTTAACTGCTCCATATATAATAAAAATTGATAATGCAATGCTAAAGTAAGGATCTAAATATTCAATTTCAAAAAAGAGAGCAATTATGAAATTTATTAAGACTAATATCGCTCGTAATGAATCCTGGAATAAATTTAAGCCTTGAATTTTGAGGGATAAACTATTTCTCCTCTTTCCTTGCCACATTAAAAATCTTGAGAAAAAAAGATTAATGATAAAAGATATTATTAATAATAAGAGCCCGAAATCAGGATTAGAAATTGTAGAAGATTTCTTCAAAATAACTTGGAATGCACCAATTATAAGGAAAACATAAACATTAGCTAAAATAATTCCTTGCAACATCGCTCCTACTGAATCGACTTTTGTATGCCCATACATGTGTTGAAAATCAGGAGGTTTTAAACTAAGATGAATCGAATAAATCGTTAAAGAAACAAATATAATATCTGTAAGCGTATCTACAGTTTCAGATAAAAAGCTAAGACTCCCAGTTAATATAACACCAATAACTTTTATTAATGACTGAACTAAAATAACAATGAATGCTAAAATTCCAAATTTTATCTTATAATCCATTTGAGTTTCCTATGGATTTATAATCATGCAATTAATTAAATTAAGGATTTATAAAGAAATATATTTTTTGAAAAGAGAAGTAGTAAATAATTATTCTTTACAATTCAAAATACATGTATAATCGAAATGATTATAAGGCCCTGTTTTAGAATTTTTTCAATAATGCAAGGTTATATAAAGAATTAAAAAAGAAAGTTAAAAAGGCATAAAATTTTTGATTAAATTAATTCTCCTTTAGCAACTATAACTACTTTACCTCCAACAGACACATAGAATTTGCCTTCCTTTTCTTCCGCCCTCAGAAGTAATAAACTTGGTCTTCCTATCTCATATCCTTGCTCTACCCTAATATTTATATACTTCTTAATAAAATATTCATGTCTCACTAGATATGCTGCTAAACAACCATTTGCAGAGCCAGTTGCCGGATCTTCGGGAACACCGTAAAAATCTGCAAAAAATCTGACATTCAAATCATTATTTTTATCATAGGTTTCAGGACAAAAAATTAAGATTGTTTTAGCTTTAGTATTTTCTATTAAATCATAATAAAGATCTTTATTTATTTTGGCACGTTTTAAAGCATTTAATGATTTAAGAGGAACTATAATTGTAGGAACACCAGTAGATACTTCTTGAATCTTAAATCTTTTATCAATATCATCTTCCTTTAAGTTTAAGATTTTTGCAATTAAATCAGGGGCAAAAAAACCATGAAATGTTGGCTCTTTTTGTTCCATCCATACTTCGGTAACAAAATCTCCTTTGTATTTGAATAATACCGGGATTTGACCTATTTTAAGTTTCAATGGAATTGTTTTAACCTTACCTTTAATAAATTCTTGTTGAATTACATAAGCGGTTCCTAAGGTTGGATGTCCAGCAAATGGTAATTCTGTTTCGGGAGTAAAAATCCTAACCTCATAATTTTCAAAGGATGTAATGAAAGTCGTTTCAGAGTAGTTCATTTCTTTTGCAATGCGTTGCATTTGAGAATCAGTTAATGGTTCTTGACATGTAAAAACAGCGAGCTGATTACCTTCATATTTTCTTTCTGCAAACACATCTACTATATAAAATTTACAATTATTCATTTAGATATCGGCTCTATTTGTTAAATATATATTGAAATATAAATTAATCAAAAATTATCTTAGATTAATTCTAATCAATAAAAAATAATTTATGCATCATATTAAATAATTCTGTTCTATAAGCGATTTGGCAAAATTCTTTACCTTTAAATTTAGATTTTTTAGATTTTTGCTGGTGAAGCATAACAATAAGTACAATTATGTTTA
>JBHLNY010000297.1:0-4049 GCA_048941065.1 Promethearchaeota archaeon | reverse complement strand
TCAAATTATCTGTATTTCGTTATAGATATTAGTGAGAGTACCTTGGGATTTATATCTTCAGCTGGAGCAATTGCTTATATTTTTGCCCCAATTATTGGGCAGGTAATTACTTCAAAACTAGGAATTCGAAATTCGATTATACTATCATCACTGTTTACTCCAATCTTGACGGGAGCTCAAATAATATACTTTGAGACTTGGTTTTTAGTTTTGTGCCGCATATCGCTAGGGTTAATGTTAGGAGTATATTGGCCAAATTGTTTTAATTTATTAAGCAAATGGCAAAAAGTAAGTAGTGTTGAAAAATCAAAAAAGAATTTTAGAAATTTTAATTTTTCTTGGAATTATGGATTTATTATTGGGCTACTTACGGGATTTAGTTGGGCTTTTTATTGGAATGATTATCTAGCTATGGTTATATCTTGGTCTTTATCATTTTTATTAATCCCAATTAGTTTTTTTATAAACAAAGAATCAGAATCAATTGCTTTGTATGAAGATCCGAAGGAACAATTAGAGGTAACTATTTCTGAAGTAGTTGTGAGAGATAATTTAGAAAAAAATTCAAATACACCAATGATAATATATCCTATACTCTTCTCATGGATAGGTATATTATTTTTAGCGATCTCAAAAGCGAGTTTCATTTTTAGTTATCCAATCATATTAAAAGCCGTTGGCAGTTCTTCTTACCCAACTTATCTAGTACAGGCTGGAGTACAATTTACCCAAGTTTTAGGATTAACTTGGATCAACTCAATGAAAATTTATTCAAGAAAAATATCTACTTTATTTAGTATAATATTAATTGTCCTAATTGCATCAACCGTTCTATTTTTTAGAAATATTTGGTATATTTCAATAATAACTGCCATTACTGGCCTTTTTTTAGGATTAATTCATGGTACAGCTTTGAAAATAATGCTTGAGTATGGTACAGCAAAAAGTACAGCAAAATATTCTACCATAAACGAAATATTAGTAGGATTAGGTTTTGGGTTAACTCCCATAATCGCAGGATATGTTGCTGAAGTTAATATTTACGTAATTTTTACCTTTCTAATAATATTTGGACCTTTTATTTTAATTCTTTTAGTTTATCTCTCAAGAAATGTTAAAAAAGAAAAAATTTAGTCATTTATTTTCAAAAACATGTTCATGTTTACTTTTATAAGTAATTTGTTGTTAATTATTTTATAAGATAATAAATTATAGGATGTGAGAAAGGTTTGACAGAGAGGATTTTAAATGAGGATGTAAAAAAAATATATAGTTTAGATGGTATGTTAGATTACCAAGAGGGTTCCGTAGTGAGTAGAATGCTGATAAATAAAAATGAGGGAACAGTTACTTTATTCTCCTTTGATAAAAACGAAGGTTTAAGTGAACATACCACCCCATTTGATGCACTTGTATATGTATTCGATGGAAAAGTTAAGATCACAATTTCTAATAAGGATTATCTCCTAGAAAAAGGTCAAATGATAATCATGCCGGCTAATGAACCCCACGCATTAAACGCGCTAGAAAAGTTCAAAATGATGTTAATAATGATCAAAGCAAAATAAATAAGAACAATATAAACAAATTGTATAATTTATAAGATAAGATGGAAGAATTAGATAAAATTGATAAAAAGATAAGAAATATTGCTTTAATCTTAATATTCATAGCAGTTCTTTTGCTTGTCATTTGGGTCTTATGTTATTTGAACTCACCAGAAAAAGCCCCTCCATTATTAGTGGCTATTGGTATAGCCTTACTCCTTGGTGGAATTCTATTATTTACTAGAATTCAGTATGTGATATGGATGAAAAAACGCATATAACACATATATCCTTAACAATTTAATAAATAGTAAAAAGAAAAAGAAAGATTATTTATGACCTCGATTAATTCCCTAATTTTTATAGTTTTAAAGCCAACAATTTTTGATAATCCCTTATACTCATAAGTGGTTCAATTTTATATACATATCCATCAATATCCACAAATTCTTGCTGCAATTTAACAATAAAAATTTCTGCTTCAGCAACTTTATCATCTGCTACGTATATCAGATTATAGGTTTTTATACCATCCTTACCATCGGCAGTTGAGAAAATTCGCCACTTTATTATATAATCTGGAAATTTGGTATATTTCATAGCCCTCGTGTTGATTTCTGTGACTTTATTGAATGGATACCACGCAGTAAGCATAAAAACTACCATATCTTAAATCTACCCTCTACTCTATAAATTTGATTTTCTATAAGAAATTAAAATTCTACTTAGCAAATAAGATTGTTTTTTATACATATTTAAGCTTTTTCGCTATCCTTTTTTTAAAAGTATAATCAAATAATTTAATATTATTGGAGTATTCATAAGCGATAATTAATAGATAATAATCCAAAAATATTTTAATACGAAAAAAGAATTTAATCTAGAATAAGGCTAAAAGGTATTATGAATAAATTGAATATTTTAAAAAAAGGACTTACTTTCTTAATCGTATTAAGTTTATTTACCGTAATATTTCAAAATTCCAATGTCGTTTCTTCAAATGGTAGTGACCATTCTCTAGATATTAACATGAATTTTGAAATGGTGGAAACTTCAATTAATCAAGGTTCTTATGAAAATGTGGATTCAATTGATATTGAATTGCCATCTTCTACATGGAATATAGAAGATATGGAACTAAATTTTACTAATATTAACGACTTAGGGATAGAGATAGATATTATTGAAAACAAAAGCTATTCTGGAATTTATCATAGGATTTATTACCAAAATATTAATATTAAACAACAAGGACTAGCAGTACAAATACATTTAAATGAATCTGAGACGTTGTATGGAGTATATCTATATGGAAGGAGAGAGAGTACCCCTACTCCTAAAGCTATTCAAGTTCAGATAAGAGGATACAATACAATAAACAATACTCCTAATAATACTATATATTTGACGATGGACATTAATATGTCGACTGTAGAGGGATGGTATTTGCAAGACTTCCTTTCAGATTCTCCATTACAATTACCAAAAGGAGATTATTTTTTGGTCTTAAACGGTTCGAATATTATGACAGTAAGCGACAACGAATATTTCTGGTATTATAACGATATAGATCCAAAAGATACAAGTTTATTAATCTCTCGATTTATAGAAACCGAGACTTGGACTACTGGGATATCAAATTCTCCCTTTTTATACAAAATAATTAGAGAAACTGAAATTCCTGTTTATCCAGAAAATATAAACATGACTATTAAAATTGATACCAAATATTATGAAATTTTAAATGGCCCTGTTATAGGATCTGGTAAATTGCTAATTACAATGCTAGATTTTTCTCCTAACAATGAACAAATTAACCTTCCAATGTTCTATAATAGCACAGGAAGCCTAATCTTCGATGTAAATTACACAATGAACACCCATAATTTTTTCTTTTCCCCGGCTTTAGTAAAAATTAATGTTAATTCTACCAATGAATGGACATTAACACCTCCCATTACAAGATATTCCAATAATTGCTCGGTAAAATTTTATTATCCTTCAAAATGGGAAAATTTCACAGTCTTCAAAGATACCAATGATATAACAATTAACGTGACGATAAAACCTTTAGAAAATCTATTATGGATAACCAATGATTTGATTTCAGATGGATCAGAATGGGAAATTAAAGCTTACTCTCCAAAAATTAACTTTAATATCAACACTGTTAAAACAGAATTCGAAGTTGGTCAAGAATTAACATTTTCTACGGAAACTATGAACGGTAACTATACATTTAAATTAATAGATCCCCTTGGTGCTGAGAAATATAGTTTTAACAAGACAGTCCCCCCTGATAATACAATCTTTACTTATAATATACCTTCAGGTATATTAGAAGGAGATTATACTGCATATATATATTGGAATAATCAAACTGATGCAGGAGTACAGTCACAAGTTTTTACTATCATCTCTATCCCGGTTTCAACCAGTTCTAGTCCAGATTTTTTAATATATATAATAATTGCAATTATTATAGTTGGTGCCGCTTTTATA
>JBHLNY010000042.1:11442-17020 GCA_048941065.1 Promethearchaeota archaeon | reverse complement strand
TAAGCGTTTTCTCCATCTCGGTAGTAGTTCTTTTTGACACTTTCCATTTTAAAGTCAAATTTTTCATATAATTTTATCGCAATATAATTAGAAACCCTTACTTCTAGGACAAATTCGTTGATCTTATGTTTCTTTATAGCCGATATACTATTAGATAGCAATGTTGTTCCGATTCCTCTTCTTCTATATTCTTCAGAAACTGCAATAGATACCAAGTGTCCTTTATTTACATATCTTAAACTATCGATAGAGGGAATTTTCTCAACTCTCCACATCACATAGCCTATGATTTTATTATCTTTATCTGTTGCAACTAAAAATGCTTCTGGAAAATTATCTAGAATGCTTTTATAGAAAAAATAGGGATAATCTTCTGGTAATTCTCTCTCATTTACCTCAATCACGCCCTCTAAGTCGTTTAATTTACATCTCCTTATTAAAACCTGAGGTTCAATTTTGATATTATCTATAATGTTTATCTTAGTTTCTTTATCAGTACCCATTGTTATCCTTGATTAATGATAGTTTTAAAAAGATCGATTTTTAATATATAGGATAATAATAATGGAGACATTTAAGCTTTTATGAATTAATTTATAATATCTATCTTACGCTTCGAAAATTTTAAAAGCAGCTTTTTTTTGCTTTTTTATATAATTTATTATAAGATCTAAAATATTTTGTAGATTGCTTTTATTATCAAAATTTTCTACAATTTTTCTTAATTCATTTTTAGTAAATTTCTTTAGCTCTCCTGCAATATTAATCATTTCAGGTAAAGTTCTAACGATATTATCAACAATTGTTATATCTGCCCATAAAGCTGTCCTACTTAAAGGGTTTAAATCTACAGCAATAACTTTTTTATTTAAACTTTTTAATGCTTCGGTCCTATCACCATCCTCTAATGGTACAAATACTACATCTGCTAAATAAATACCATTAGGATCGACTCTTCTTCTATTGCTTGAAATTTCTTTAATTTCTATCATCTCGTCTTCTTTTGTACCTAAAAGATTAGAAGCTCCAGCATTTTCCAATAAATTTTTAATTGCTTCAATTCTACGTTCTTTTCTATAAAATAAATTTATCTCAAGAGGAGCAGGAATTGCTTTAGACAACTTTACAAGTTCTTTGGGGCATAGTGCAGCAGAATTTCCATTAACACTTATTACCGGTTTCTTAGCTATTAGTAAAAGGGCTACTGCTGCTCTTATAGAATTCTTGGCAATATTATTTGTTTTCTCACCTAGGATGTAATCAAAACATTCTCCTCTGCCATGTGCTATTAAACCTGCTTCAGCAACAATTAAATTTTTCATACCTTCAATTATTTTATGTCGATATTTTAAACTTTGGTAACGTGGATGATCCTTTGGTACATCATTATCTTGGTTCTCAATAGAATTCATAACTTAAGAATTGCATAAATATAGTTCTTTATATAGTTTGAAATAAAGGAAAACTATTAATCTTTTGTATCTTTTATTATTTTGTTGATGATTATGAGCTCTATGGTAGAAAAGAAGAGCAACGATTTGCAAATTTATCATACCAAGAAAGTTTTAGAGAACCTTAAAGGTAAAAAGGGATTTCATACTGAATTAATTTCATTATATATTCCTCATGATCGGAAGATTTCTGATGTGACAAATTATCTTAAGAACGAAATTAGTGAAAGTCAAAATATTAAGTCAAAGTTAACTAGAAAAAATGTTCTTGATAGCATAAATAGTCTTTTAGGTCAATTGAAAAATATAAAAGAAATACCAGAAAATGGGCTTATAATGTTTTCAGGCGCAATTCCACAAAACAATACACCTGGAACTGAAAAAAATGAATTAACAATTGTTGAACCCCCTGAGAAAGTTACAACTTTCAGATACCACTGTGCTAGTGAATTTTTGTTATGGCCTTTAGAGGAAGTCCTTCAACCAAAAGAATCATACGGCTTGATTGTTATTGGAAGATCAAAATCTGCTGTAGGCTATATTAGAGGGAATCATGTAGAGGTTGTGAGAGAGTTTACTTCAGGAATTCATGGCAAACATAGAGCTGGTGGACAATCACAGAAAAGATTTGAAAGAGACATTGAAGAGCAGGAAAAACAGTTCTACCGTAGTATTTCGAATAAAATTAGTGATTTATTTTTATCTATGGAAGATTTGCAGGGAATTTTTATAGGAGGACCTGGTCCATCTAAAGAAAAGTTTGTAAATGATGAGAGTTTAGATTATAGACTACGTGAAAAAATAATGGATGTAGTCGATCTTGGATATGGAGGTGCTGAGGGGATTCGAGCATTAATTGACAAGATAAAGGATAAAATCGAAAATGTAAAATATATCCGAGAAAAGCAAATTATGCAACAATTTTTAAAAGAAATTTCCAATGACACTGGATTAGCGGCTTATGGTCTTGAAGAAGTTCAAAAAGCTTTATATATTGGTGCTATTAAAACTCTAATTCTTTCCGAAAAAATAGATATTTATAAATTAGATTTAGAGTGTTCTAATTGTGCTTATAAAGAATCGCGAAATGCTAGAGAACAAGAGTTAATTAAAATCGAAACTTCTATTCAAGATGAAAATTGTCCAGAATGTAGTTCGAACACTTTCAATATTATAGAGAAAATTACATTAATTGAATACCTTGGAGCCATCGCTGAGACAATGGGGACTGAAGTAATAATAGTTTCCTCTGAAACGGAGGAAGGAGAGATGTTATATAGTACATTTGGAGGAATAATTGCAATCCTCCGTTTTAAACTTACTTATTAAGGAAATTTTAATTTACATATTTCTCAAGATTAACTACAATTTTTTAGGATTGAAATTATTAAATACTTATAATAAAATTGGAAAAATGGTATATTTAGAATGTTTTTAAGAGAAATTCTATTGAATTTAAATATGGTCATGTTTGGGGGGAAGGGCGGAGTTGGAAAAACTACATGTGCTTCAAGCTCAGCAATTTGGGCTGCTGAACATGGTCGGAATACTTTAATTATTAGTACTGATCCAGCCCATTCATTGGGTGATAGTCTAGGAATAGATTTACCTCCTGGTGAACCAACACAAATACCTGGCATTGATAATTTAACTGCACTAGAAATTAATCCAAAAGCTAATATTTCAGAATTTCGAGGATTAACTAATGTAAATCCCATAGAAGAAATGGGTATGCCAAATATTATGGAAGGAATGCCATTTATGGATGATATACAAGAATTAACATCAATGAGTCCTCCTGGTATTGATGAAGCGTTAGCCTTGTTAAAAGTGCTGGAATTTATTGAAACTGAGCATGATTATGATTTAATAATCTTTGATACTGCTCCTACTGGCCATACTCTTAGATTTCTGGGGTTACCAGAAACTTTATCAGGATGGATTGGAAGGTTAATTAAAATGAGAATTAAATTTGGAAAGATGTTTGGTGCTATAAAAAGAATTTTTACTCGTGATGAAAAAAAAGAAAATGATTCTTTAGAAGTTTTAGAAAGATTAAATAATTCTATCCTGAACGCTAGAGAAGATCTTACAAATCCATTGAAAAATTCTTTTATCATTGTAATGATACCAGAAGAAATGGCGATAACAGAAACTGGTCGATTATTAAATGAACTTGTTAAGTACAATATACCTGTATCAAACATTGTTATAAATCAACTATATCAAGATACATATGAATTATGTAATTTCTGTAAAGCGCGGAGGGAGATGCAACAGGGAAATTTAATCAAAATTAAAGAGATTTTTAATAAGAAGTTAGGGAAGCTTTTAATTGAAATACCATTATTTAAAGAAGAAATAAGAAAATACTCAAAGTTAAAAGAATTTGGAGAATATTTAATTAATAAAATACCCTAAGTAATTTGTGTTAAATAATTACAATAGGTACAAATTTTAATATTTCCGCATGGATATCCACATGAATGGCAAGTATTATAACTTTTTTTCTCATAATTAGAATATAACAATTTAGATAGTTCTAAAAATCCATTGAATAAATTAAATTCTATCTCTGGGCTATAGAGTTTAAATTTTTGAATGAATTCTAACACCCTCTTTCTTATTATTGGATCTTTTTCTCTATAGGGGCAATGAGAGGGGTAATAGTCAAGTTTTTTAATGTTTGCATAGAGAAAAATCTCTTCTTCTGGAATTCTCATTAATGGTGTTATTTTCTTTATGAAAAAATTATTAATGCTATTATTCCGCTCCTTAAAGAGATACTGATTTGCTATGACATGAAAACGTTTATATAAAATATTCATTAAAAATGTTTCTGCAATATCAGTAAGGTTATGACCTAATGCTAAAACGCTACCTCCTAATTCTTTTGAACTATCATTTAATATTCTTCTTCTAAATGTTGCGCAATAATTACAAGCATATTCATAGTCAGAGGATTTTTTCTTAAGATTTATGATTTCATCCAATGTTTTACCAATTTTTTCCTTGAATGATATGATTTTCTGCTCTATATCATATTTTTTGCAAAAATCCGTAGCATTTTTAATACTATTTTCTCGATAACCTTTTATTCCTTCGTCAATCGTTAAAGCTATAATTGGTTCAGAATGATAAGCTTTTTCTTGAATTTTCATCAAATTATAGAGAAGCGTAATTGAATCTTTTCCACCAGAAAAAGCAACAATAATTTTATCATTAGGATTTAGTAGTTTATATTTGGAAATGGTTTTGTAAATAATTTTTTCAATATTCTTTTCAAAGCATTCAGGGCACAGGTTTTCTCCTGAATATTTCCGTTTAATTACAATTACATTTTTACAATGGGAACAATTTCCTTTTTTCAAGAATATATTATAATTAATCATTAAATCCATGTAAAGTTCAGTTTTAAAAAAGAAAAATAAATAAGTTTTAAATCCAAAATGTTAAAGCACCAAATTTTACGAAAGATAATATAAAATTTCCAAGAATAACAATCAAAGTAATTACTCTTATAATATTTAGAAGAGTTCTTTTTAATGGTTTTTTTCTATCATGCCAATATTTATATGAAACTTCAATTATTGAATTTTTACCTAATTTAGTTTCTTCAGGTAGATCCAAAACTAGTGTTTCTTTATATCCATCTTCAAATTTATCTATAAGATTATATTTTTCTTCTGCTAAGTCAATTTCGCTACGTTCTTTCAGACTTTTTTTTCCATCAATTAATATTTTTACAGAATTTATATTTTCTACTCGATATTCTGATAAATTATACTCATTTGTATCTTGTTTAAATAAAAGTTTTTCGGTTTTCTTTCTTACAGTATTATAATCTTCACCGATACCCCAATTAATTAATTCTTTTACCATTCTATCGCCATCAAATACAGGTAAAGGTAGCATGTTAAAAAGAGTTATACTGAAAGCTATAATATAAAGCCAGGCTATTTCTCTTAATAAAAATTCTGGAAAGAAGCTTGTGAAAAATTTTGCTATATCATTTTTATGCATAAAATATGAATTAGTAAATATTCCTATAACAACTCCGATTACATCCACATCTAAAGTCCAATTAGTTGAATCTATAGAAAAATTTATTGTCTTTAAATTAAAAG
>JBHLNY010000042.1:0-11342 GCA_048941065.1 Promethearchaeota archaeon | reverse complement strand
CCTTCTTCTTGTTTTAATACTGAATTTATTTGTGTGACATTACGATAAAAAGGAGATATGATTAAGGGAAAACTTAATAATAATATGAAAGCTATACCAGTGGTTATACCATTAACATATGTACCTGCTGCTGCTATTCTTAACCTAGTGTTTCTATGGAATTTTAGAGAGCTTAATTCTCTTTCATCAACTTCAACAAATGCACCAAGTCCAATTAAATAAAAAAGTCCTGCTCCTAGAACTCCCGTAGATTTGATATCTACTCCATCAGCGCTTGCTGCGATTCCATGAGCGAATTCATGCGTTGTAACTATAAATAAAAGAGGTAGAACCATATAAAATAACAGAGGTAGATTAATTGTAACTCCAGGGATTAGTGGGACTACTGCTTGTTCAACCCTAGGATTGATTATTAAATTAAAAAAGTTGGTAAAAAAGAAATAAAATGCAAAAATTGTAAATCCAAATGATACAAATATTCCTATAGTCCAAAAAATTTTCCAAGTCTTTGGTGCTTTTCTTGCTATTTTTTTTATAATTTTATTTAATCTTTTAGTTCTAAACATTGCTAATATTGGAAAAAAGAGATAAGCTGCTTCCTTTTTATTTCTTAATAAATATGCGAAAAGTACTACAATTATCCAAAAAATAAGCGATATTATAAACCATGGATTTAAAAGAAATTCTAAGAGTGCATTTATTAATGACATATAATTTTCATGTTCTTGTTTGAACTTCTTCTATCTAATTTATTTTTAAAGTTAAAGTTAATGTTTTTGAATGATAATGTTCAAATTATAAAGACAAATCAAAGATTTAAATTTTGCAAATTATGAAATTCTTCTTAAAATCACCTTATTTATGAGATGGGGTTTTATTGGCTCAAAGAACCTTGAAAATGAGTATCTGCCATTTCTTAAGTTTAATAATTATAATCTTTAATATTAGTTTAAATAGTTGTAAAGTGAAAATAAAAAAATCTACAATAAAAATAGAAAAGAATTAAATTACAATTTTAATATTGTATTATATAGATTAAACATCAATCTAATAGTAAATACCATCCTTAATATAATATAGCGGGGTGGGCTAGCCTGGTTTATGCCGCAGGGCTCATAGATGGTAAATCTTTGCCATAGAGAGACCCTGAGATCGTTCGTTCAAAAATAAGTTGCTGGCTTCCAGTAGATTGAAAATCGAACCCCCGCTACTATTTTATCTTAATTATTAATTAAATTAAAAATTTTTTAACCACACCATATTAATTAAAAAGGTATTATTATTTACTTAACAATTATAGCTAAAAATAATCGTTCATATACTACTATTTATTTAGATGTTATTGATTTATAGGATTTAGAGTTTTTATGAGTTTTTATCAAGGGAAATTTCCAGCAATCAAATCGATGATTAAACATATATTGGAAGGTCAATTTTCTGAAGAAAATGTCATATTATATACAATTTTTGGAAAAACAAAAAATACACGCATTATTGCAACAATCATTGAAAAACGAGAGGAAATTTATTCTAGAGAGGGGGAAGAAAAACAACGAATTATATTGGATCTAGATGATGGGACAGGGTTAATTCAAGCGGTCATATGGGAAGCTAATTTTGAAAATTATAAAAATTTGAAGAAAGGTGACATTATTGAATTTATTGGAAATTTCCCTAAAAGATGGAAGCAATACAACTCTTTATCAATAAATTTTTTAAAGAAGGTAAAAGATCCTAATCTAATTTTGTTGAGAAATGCTGAGATAATTAAGAAGGTTAAATTAGGAGAAATTCAAGAGATCCCGGATTTATCAGAAGGTATTAATGGATTTGATGAAATATATGTAGAAGATTTATTTAAAGATGAAGAGAACCGTAAAATAGATGATATAAAAGAAAATATATATAAAATAATTGAGGAAAATTCTGCAAATGGGAATGGTATTAGTTTTAAAGAGTTAAATAAAATTATCCAAATTACTGAAAACGACTTGAAAAATTATATCAAGGATCTAGAGATGGAATCTAAAGTCTACCAATCTGATGAAAATATTTATCAATCTTTCTAATTATTAAGTTGTTGAACAATCTCCAAAAAAAGTAAAATATATTTTTTACGCAATTTTTTATATACTTAAGTATAATTCAAATTTGGTGAATAACATGGATTTATACGATTACAAGAAATTACTAGATAAAGCTTATGAAAAAATTCCAGAAAATGTAAAGCAGTCTGCTAGATTTGAGACTCCTAAGGTAGAAATTCGTATCGAATCAAAGAATACCTTTATCACAAATTTTAATAAGATTCTCAATACTTTAAATAGAGATAAAAAGCATTTTATGGGAGTTTTCCTTAAAAAGGCAGGTACTATGGGAGAAATTCGTGGACAACAATTATTCTTAAAAGGTCAGTATAAAGAACAAGTATTAAATCGGTTAATAGCTAATTATACAAAAATGTATGTGTTATGTAAAATCTGTAACAAACCAGATACTCAAATTCAAAGAGAAGGTAAAAAAGATTACCTTAAATGCACTGCTTGTGGAGCTAGACAAGAGATAAGAGAAAAATAAACTGAAAATAGATACTTATGAAAGTATACTTAAAAATTCACATTAAAAATGAAATTGAAACAGTTGCATGTTGTGATGAAGAATTACTTAACCAAGTTTTTAAGGAAGGTAATTTGAGAATTGAGATTTCAAATCGTTTTTTTGGAGGAAGATTAATTAGATTAGAAGATGCAATTGAAATTTTAAAAGAGGCATCTTATTTCAACATTGTTGGAAAAAACATAACTGGAAAAGCAATTGATTGTAAAATAATCCCTAAAGAGGGAGTTAAATTTATTAATGGAGTTCCAATGGCTTTAAAGATGATGTTTTAATGCCAAATCGATTTTGTGCTATATGTGGCAAAGAAATTAGTGAAAATGACCCTCATTTTGGAATGTGTTATAATTGCTATTTGAAGGAAAAGCCTTTATTTGAATTACCTAAACGATTTTCATTTAATTATTGTATGGATTGTGGGAGTTATTCTAAAAAGGAGGAATGGGTTTCGCCAAAATCTATCGATATTGATTTATTTTCTATCATCAATGAAGCTGTAAATAAATTCTTATTAGAACCATATTTAAAGAAAGATAATATTAAATTTTCTATTATATATGATGAGAAAAGCTATGTTTATTCTTCAAAAGATTTATTGAAAAATCTTGATATCATTATTAAAGGAATATTGAAAGGAAATACCAATATTAAACATCAAGAGACTATCAATTTAATTATAAATTATCTTCTATGTAAAAATTGTACAAATTTAAGGGGAGGTACTTATTATGTATCTATCATTCAACTAAGAGTAAAAGACGAAACTCAGTTTAATGTCATAGAAGAAGCTTTTAATAATATCAATAAATTTGTAGAAAAACTTTTTGAGAAGGATCATAAACAATATATTTCAAAAGTGGAGGATCAAAAATTCGGATTAGACTTGTATTTAAGTACAAATGAATTGATGAATTATATAATACGACAATTAAGAAAAGATTATCATTTTTTAACGAAAAGGACAAAAAAGTTAATTGGGAGAGACATTCAAAGAGGTAAAAACCTATTTAGATATAAAACATTAATTAAATTTTTACCAATACAAAAAAATGATATAGTTATAATTAATAATGAAGATTTTTTGGTTGAGAATATTACTAAAAATAAAATCCTCCTAAGAAACAAAAATAATTTAAAATTGATAAAAGACTATTCTTACTTTTTTAATGAGAATATTGTAAAAAAAGATAGAGGTAGCTTAATTGGAACAAGATAAAGATGATATAGAAGAGGATTTAGACAAAATTCTAGATAATAAATTAAACAATAAGTTTGATACGAGTATTGATGAATTGGAAAAAAGGAAAATAGATACTATAAGAGTAAAAAAGATTGATCAATCAAGGAAAAAAGCAGTAATAGAGTCCGTTTTTGATGAGCGTACAGTTTTTCAATTGAATAAAATGTTGGCAAATGGACCACTAGAAAGAATTGAAGGAGTAATATCAGCAGGGAAAGAAGCAAATGTTTATCTAGCATATGATAGAAATGGAGAAGAAGTTGCTATAAAAATTTATAAAATTGATAGTAATACTTCAAAATGGATGAGAAATTATATTATTGGAGATCCAAGATTTAAGAAAATTCCAGGTAATATTTCAAAAGTAATTTTTCTATGGGCAAGTAAAGAGTTCAAGAATCTTAAAAGAGCATACAAAGTAGGATTAAATGTTCCAAAACCAATATTTATTAAAAATAATATCCTACTAATGGATTATATTGGCTTTGAATCTATTCCCGCTCCTTTATTAAAGGATATTAAAAGACCAATGAATCCAGATATTATATTAGATGAAATTTTAGATTTTATAAAAAAATTATATCAAAAAGCTAAACTAGTTCATGGAGACCTTAGTGAATTTAATATCCTATATCATAATCAAAAACCATTTATAATTGACATTTCACAAGCCGTTTCAATTCAACATCCAAAGGCGGAAGTTTATTTAGTTAGAGATATAAAAAACATATTAAATTATTTTAAGAAATTAGGAGTAAAAACACCAGATCCCAAAAAATTTTATTATGAAGTGATAAATTTAGATAATAAATAAGAGAAATTGATCGGAATATAAATTACAAAAAGCTTTAATCTAAAAATGAAAATTGGTAAAAATCGTATAGCAGTTTTGATTGGGAAGGATGGAGAAACGAAAAAGGAAATTGAAAATGCATTAGCAGTAAAAATTAATTTAGATAGTAAAACTGGTGAATGTGAAATTCAACCAATAATTAATATTCCAAATTACAACCCACTTAATGTTTACACAGCAGAAAAAATAATTAATGCGATTAATAGAGGTTTTAATCCCGTCAAAGCAATGAAATTATTAGATGAAAGTTATGAACTTGAAATCTTTAATCTATTTTTAATTTTAGGTAAATCAGATAAAAAGGTTAAAAGAATAAAAGGACGCATTATTGGAAGAAATGGAGAAATGCGTAAGGCTATTGAAAGGTTTGCCGAAAGTTACATATCTGTTTATGGAAAAACAGTATCTATCATAGCAGATTATGAAAATTTACAAATTGCAAGAAAAGCAGTTAGTATGTTAATAAATGGAATGCCACATCACGTTGTATTAAAGTTTTTAGAAAATAAATATAATGAGAAAAAGAAAGAACAATTCAGACATCTATATAAACCTGAATTTTAATAATTTATCTTAAAAACCTATTTCTATATATTTTTGAGGCATCATTCAAAATATCTTTTCCATAAATTATTTCTTTTAATTCTTTAAAAAGAAAATTTTTATTATTAATATTTTCTACTGAATAAATTTCTTTAAACTTTTCTTCTTTATAATTATTAAGGTGAACTTCAAAGCTCTTAATGGAAAATAAATTTATATTATATGATTTGAAAATGACTATACAACGTGGATATAGGTTTTTCTCTTTTAAGAATATAGCCCATCCATCGAAATAGAATTCAAGATTAATAGAAAAATAATTATTCCAAAAATCTAAATTTTTAAGAATGTCCTCTACTTCACTTTTTATATTTGGAGAAAACTTATTTTCCATGCAAGTTAGTATAAATAGGAATATTTAAAGGAATATTAAAAAAATTTTAATCAAAAGTAATTTCACCAATGTTAAATATATCATTAGATAAACCTAACTTGGATTTATGAGTTTTAGATCTAAAGGTTGGTTGATTCAATGAAAATTGATTCCCAAAAATTTGAGGAGATTTAATCCCTGTAATAAGAAGCATTACTCTTAAATATCCATCAAATTCATCTGAAACTCGTGCTCCCCAAATTACCATGGAATCATTGACATCCATTTTTTCAGAGATTTTTTTAGCAACTGAATTAGCTTCTGCTAAAGTCATATCATTCCCTCCACAAATATGGATCAATGCACCTTTCGCTCCATCAATACTCACATCTAATAATGGAGTATTAAGGGCATCATTAATTGCATCATCGACGCGATTCTCATTTCCACTTGATTCACCGACACCTACAATTGATACACCACCAGTACTCAATATAGTTCTAACATCTGCGAAATCTAAATTAATTAAGGAGGGTAATGATATGGTTTCTGTGATACCTTTTACCATCGTTGCTAATACTTCATCAGCTACGCTGAATGCTTCTATGATTGGTAAATCTGGAGCAATTTCTAGTAATCGATTATTGTCTATTACAACCAACGTATCAACATATCGTTTTAAGAGATTCAAACCAATTTTTGCTTTATCCATACGACCAATTTCAGTCTCAAATGGTAGAGTTACTACCCCTACCACAATAGCGCCTTCTAATTTAGCAATTTCTGCTATAATAGGAGCACTCCCAGTCCCGGTTCCCCCTCCTTCTCCACATGTTATAAATACTAGATTTGAGTCTCGTAAAACTCTAGTTAAATCTTCTCGAGACTCTTCCGCTGCTGCTTTGCCAACCTCAGGGTTACCACCAGCTCCAAGACCCCTTGTTAAATTTTTCCCAATTAAAATTTTTATATGAGACTCTACAGCATCTAAGTGTTGACAGTCTGTATTTACAGCAATACACTGAGCCCCCCTTATTCCTATTTTCATCAATCTATTAATTGTATTATTTCCAGCGCCACCGCATCCAAGTATCTTAATATTAGCATAGCCAAAATTTTCAATTTGGGGTTCAATTATTTCTCTCTTACGTGCATTTTTAATAAATGATTCCATCCAAAATCAATTATTGAATTTAATTAATTCTTTAAAAAAAAAATAAAATTGGAAAATTATAATTGATGTAATATCTAAATATTACTAAAATTAAAGTTATAATTATATATTTACTATAAAATTTAATGTAATGAGAAATCTTTTTCAATGTTAGGGTCAAAGATTTGTCTAATTTGGTCATTTTTTATAAGTAAAATATTTGGTAAAGGATATGGGAATCTATTTGAAAAAGTTAAACAGTAAGCACCTACATTTGTGACTAAAACTTTATCTCCTTCTATTAAATCATTAGTAAAAAAATAATCTTTTGCTAGCACATCTTGATCAGTTGGAATAATGCCTGCGAACGAAGTTTTATACTTATGAGGGTCCTCTATATGTGATGCATTATAAAATCTTAAAGAACATCTAGCGAATTTGGGACAAATTTGATTTCCAATATTTAAAAAAACCCATCTATCAGAATTAGCTTTAATAATTTTCGTAATGAACAAACCTGAATCTCCTACTAAATATCTACCAGGTTCAAAATAAATTTTCTCATAATTGATACCAAAGTCTTCAATTGTAATTCTCATATTTTCAATAATTTTTTTCAATTGGTTTTGAGGCATTATGACTGCTTCTGGAAACCCCCCTCCAATATTAATATTATTAATATTAATCCCCTCTCGAGAAAAATTCTCTAACCATTCTATAATAGTTAAGATATTTTTTTTAAATTGTTCAACATTATTCATCTGAGTACTATAATGAGATAATATTGTTGTAATTTTGATATTTTTACAGCTTTTAATTAAATTTTTTATTATCATTAGGTTTTTATCGTTAAAATTAATGCCTAACTTACTATTATATTTCTTGGAGTTAACTCTAATACAAATATTTTGTATAGAATTAAATTTTTGAGCAAGTAAATCAACTTTTTTTATATCATTTAAATTATATACAACTAATTCTTTAATTTGATTTTTAATACTAAACCTTATCAATTCTTTTGGTAAATAAGAACCCCCAGCTAATATACTTTCAGACGGAAATCCAATTTTTAATGCTAATTTAAGTTCAGGTAATCCAGCAACATTTGCTCCAATACGTTCTGAATAGATTATTTTGCAAATTTCAGGAAGAAAATTGGCTTTAAATGAATAAAAACATTCAAAATTTTTGAACTCAGAACTGACAATGTCTATGAATGATTTAATATTGTCTCTAATTCTATTCTCTAAAAAAATTAGTAGAGGTGTTTTATACTTATTTAGTATATCTTCAATATATACCAAATCAAATAAAACTTTTCCGTCCTCCTTCTTTAAGAGAGGATTTCCAGAGATATTTTTCATATTTTATCATTAATTTTCATTTATTAAATTTTGATATAATTTATGAGTTTTTTTTGCAATCAAATCCCATGTATAGCTTTGAGAAACGTTTAGTTGCCCTACCAAGCCCAATTTTTTTCTTAATTTCTTATTTTTTAATAAAACAACAACCTTTCTCGCTATATCAATTGGATTATCGAATTCAACTAATAATCCATTAATATTTTCTCTTATTATTTCCGGTGTAGCTCCAATTCTAGCTCCTATTACTGGTTTTCCTGCTGCCCATGCTTCTAGAAATGAAATTCCAAAGGCATCGCTTCGACTTGGCATTAAATATAAATCTGCTTCTCTAAAAGCACTTATTTTTTTTCTATCATAATAACCAGTTAAGTTGTCTGGTGTAAAATTAATAATTCTAGTATTTTTTAACTTCTGAACTTTTGATAATTCACGGTTAAATGCTAAAGTTGAAGGACCAATAAAAACAAAATAAACTTTATGCAAGTTTCGCAAAATATAGGGGATCGCTTTTAAGATTGAGATTGCACCTTTTTCATAGTTCTTATGTCCACAGAATAACACTAATTTATAATTTTTTTCCTTTTTCTTAAAAAAATTTTCTTTAAAAGAAAATTTTATGTGTTTTGAGTTCTCGTTAGCTTTAAATCTTTCATAATCTACGCCCATAGGGATAACAACGATTTTATGTTCTTGAATTCCAAATTTTCTTATCAAAATTTCCTTTTCTAAATTCGTACAAGCAATTATAACATCAAATTTACTTAATACTTCAATTAAACTTGAATCTAAGTAACGTGGATTTGAAAAATGAAAGAATGGAGTACATATTTTGGGTTTTTTAATAATATTGCCGATTAATAAAGCATTAATTAGATTAAAATAAGGATAAAACGTAGCATGTACTAGATCATAGTTTAGAGTTTGCTCATTTAAGAAAAAATTGATTAAATCCTGCATATATGGGCCATTTTCTATAAATTTTATTAGACTTTTATAAGATATATTTAAGGATTTAAAACTAGATATATTTCTCAAACGATTTAATATATCATCATGAGAAAGGTTATAATTAATCGAGAATCTATTAATTTTGATATTATTTACTTTGTAATAATAATCATTGTCGTTCGTTATAGTTCTTCCATAAGAATTTCTTAAAGCTCTAAAATCAATTGCATTTGAAGTAAAGATATCTATCTCATAATCGTATTTTTTAGTTAAAATTTCTGCCATTCTTTGAAAATAAAATTCAGCACCAGATATTGATGGATAGTATCTTGTTGGAAGAAATAAAATATGATTCAAATTGTATTGACTTTTTTATTTATTAATTATAATTATATATAAGATACAAATGTCAAAAGATTTATTATTAGCTATTTTTAAAATGGCTAAAAAGAAGCGCGTTCTTGATGAGGAATTGATAGAATTTTTAGAGAGTATCTTTCCTAGCAGATCAGCTAATGTAATTGAAGTGTTAAAGAGGGGAATTACAAAAAATAAATATAAACCATCAAATAGAATAGTATGGACCGCAATGGGAGAAAATCAAGAGCATTTAATCTATCCCAGGATGTTTTGTAGTTGTCAAGATTTTTATAAATCAGTTATAATAAAAAAGGAACGTCTTGTTTGTAAACATCTCATAGCTCAAATCATTAGTGAAGCTCTAAATAATTACCAAATTAAAGAATTAGAAGATAATGAATTTAGTGATTTAATTAAAGATTTAAAGTTACAGATATAAAATTTCCGCATTCTTTAATGATTCTCCAACTAAACCAATTAAATTAACATTAGATTCTGCATTACTAATTTCGAAAGGTTTAGCATGTGTTTCAGGAAATTGAGGATTATATTGGCAACTAGCTGAACTTTGAGAACAAATTTTATACAATCCGATTTTTTCACTCAGTTTTATTACTTCTAGTTTATCCCAACCTATTAAAGGTCGGAGAATCGTAAAATTCTTTAGGAGATTATTATAGACAAATAGATTATCTAGAGTTTGGCTAGCTTGTTCTCCTAAAATATCACCAGTCAAAATGAGATTAGTATTCTCATTTTTTCCGATTTGGGTTGCTATTCTTATCATTAGTCTTTTACATAAAACACAAGTCAACTTTCTTTCACTTTTGCTTTGGAAAATTTCTAGATTCGAATCATGATTAATTAAATACAATTTAATTGTATTTTTTGTAAACATTTTTAAAAATTTTACTATTTGAATTACTTTTTTCTTCAGAGAATGGTTTTCATCTTCGGAGGTCAAAAATGATATAAAAATAGGATGAAAATTCTGTTTAATCATTAAAAATGCTGCAACTGGGCTATCTAATCCTCCTGAGAGCAACGATATAAATTTTTTCATATAGATTTATGATTTCTTTTTTTAATTATTAAATTCTTAATCTATCAATTTTTAAATTAAACTAACTCACTCTAATCTCTATACGATCCCATTCTCTTAATGCTTTATTAAAATCATCGATAGAAATTTCCCGAACTATCTTTATCTTGTTTTCAAATTCTAATTTTCTAATTTTTAATATCAATTTTTTATTTTTTCTATAAAATTTTTCAACATTAGGATATTCAGTTTCGAATATTTCTTTAATCGAATTTAGATCTGCATTTTTCAATTTATTATATTCTTTATCAACAAAATTGCATAATGGATCGATACTTAGCTCCAATTTAAATGAATCTATTCTTTTTAAGGCTAATGGATATGCTTGACATGCTAAAGGCTTACTTTCATGAATAGTACAACCTTTTACATCATCATAAAAAGGACAGCATGCTTTAGGATTGTCTAAGCATATTTTAAATGTAAGAACTAATATGTTTTTATTAAGAATATCAGGGAAGACTAAATCTTCAATAACTTTGAAATTAATTTCTTGCTTCTTCGATAACTCAATTAATCTATCTACCTCTTCTGGATAGAGGGGAATTCTCTTCTTATATCCAGTTTCATTTTCCTCAACCTCATGACAACATGTTCCACACTTCATACAAGTATATTTTAAATTCATTGTTTTATTAAGTTTTGAATTATAATTGTATTCAATAATTAAGAATTGATATGATCAAGTTTGTTTTTAAATTAAGTGTATAATAATATGATTATATTACTTTTACAATAAATCTTGTGTCTACTAGGATAATACATCGTTTTTAAATTGATAAAAAAA
>JBHLNY010000296.1:0-4057 GCA_048941065.1 Promethearchaeota archaeon | reverse complement strand
AAAAGGCCCGGCCCCCGATCTGGGGCCTGCACGCCCTCCAGCGCAGCCTGGCGGCCTTTGGTGCCTGGGTACTGGACGGTCGGCCATACCTGACCCCGGCGGCGGAAGCCCTGCCGGTCCTGGCAGCCATCGACGCTGTCTATCGCTCGGCGCGGTCCGGGCACAAAGAGCACGTCAGCCTCCTGACCCCTCCCCGGCTCTCCCCTTCCCCCCACGCTTGGGGGGAAGGGGAGGGTAGGGTGGGGATGGGGGGCCAACCATATGAGGAGGAGCATACGTGACCGACACCTCGTCTTCCGAAAAGCTCGGCTTCTGGCGCAAGGTTGGCTTTGGCCTGGGCGACATCTATGGCGGCGGATCCGGCGTCGTCGTCAGCTTTTACTACCTGTACTTTCTGACGGACGTCGTCCGCATCAACCCGGCCCTGGCCGGCACTGTCATCCTTATCAGCAAGGTCTATGACGCCATCACCGACCCTTTTGAGGGCGTCATCACCGACCGTACGCGCACCCGCCTGGGCCGACGCCGGCCGTACCTGCTGGCCGGCATCCTGCTGGTCTTCCTCTCGTTCTTCGCCCTGTTCTACCCGGCGGATTTCTCCCAGGAGTGGCAGCGTTTCGTGTTCGTCATTCTCGCCTACCTGTTCTTCTCGACTGTGGTGAGCATCGTCATGGTCTCCTATAACGCTCTGGCCTCCGAACTGACGCTGGACTATCACGAGCGCACGTCCATCAGCTCCTTCCGTATCTTTTTCTCCACGGTCTCGTCCATCCTCTGCGCCCTGCTCCCGCTGGAGATCGTCAAGCTCTTTCCCGACGTGCGGACCGGATATATCGCCATGGCGGCGATATTTGGCGTGTTCTTCGCCCTGCCCTTTATCGCCACCGTCGTCGCTGCGCGGGAACGCCCGGAGTTTCAGGGGGAGATGCGGTCCTTCGACCTGCGCCAGGCTTTCGTTGAGCCCTTCAAGATGCGTACCTTTGTGTTCGCCCTCGTGATGTACCTGTTTGCTTTTGTGGCCATGGACACGGTGAGCAGCATCGTCGTCTATTTCATGAAATACTATCTCCAGCGAGGCGGCGAGGCGAGCTATGTCAGCGGCCTGCTCCTCATCGCCCAGGTGGCGTCACTGCCGTTCTACCTGTGGCTGGGCAAGCGCACCAGCAAGCGGACCGGCTATATCGTGGGCGCGGTCGTCTGGATGGTGACGATGCTGTTCAGCTTCCTGGTGGTGCCCGGGGCGCCGGACTTGGTGGTGTACGCCTTTGCCGGGCTGGTGGGACTGGGCACCGGCGGCATCATCGTCATGATGTACGCTATCTTTCCCGACATCCCGGACGTGGACGAGTTGGTGACCGGCGAGCGGCACGAGGGCACCTATTCAGCGCTGGTCACGTTCATGCGCAAGCTCAGCTCAGCCGTGGCCCTGTTCCTGGTCTCCACCACCATCGGCCTGGTGGGGTACGTGGCGCCGGTGGAGCAGGTGGTGGATGGCGTGACCCGGCTCGTTGAGCAGCCCCAGCCCGAGTCGTTCATCCTGGCCTTGCGCCTGATCTTCGCCTTCGTGCCCATCGTCCTGCTGATCGTGGCCCTGGCCTTTTCGTTCCGTTATCCCCTCACGCCCCAGGTGCACGCGCGGCTGAACCGCGTCCTGGCGGCCCGGCGTCGTGGCGAGCCGGACACGCCAGAGGCCGAGCGGGAAGCTGAGGACCTGCGTGGTCTGCTGATCGGAGGATAGCGGACATGTGCGCACTCTTTTTCGACTACAGCCTGCCGGTGGACGGGCCATCGCCGCCGGGCTACCCCACGAAATCGGTGCCGGACACCCACACCACCGAGTCCTTTGCTGTTGATTTCGCGGCCCGGCGACAGGCGTTCCTGGCCCACGTCCGGCGCAATCCGGCCCCGGGCAATCTCAAGGCCCCCTACTACGAGTTGGCCCGCTTGGCTGCCGGCGCCGCGCCCCACGAGGGCGTTTTCCGCGCCGCTTTCGACTATATCGACCAGCGCCGGGACTGCGCGGATTTCGTCCTGCACGGCGTCCTGCGCCTGCTGTACCAGTTCGGCGGCGACCCGGCGCTGAGCCCGGACCTGTTGGACCGGGCCCGCCGGACCATGCTGGGCTTCAAGTACTGGCCGGACGAGCCAGGCATCGACTCCCTGTGTACGTGGACGGAGAACCACCAGATCCTCTTTGCCGCCGGGGCGTACCTGGCCGGGCAGTTGTATCCGGACGAGGTCTTTACCAACTCGGGGCAGACCGGCAGGGAAAAGATGACTATCAACCGCCACCGCATCCTCCGCTGGCTGGACCTGCGCTTCCGCACCGGGTTCAGCGAGTGGCTCTCCCACGTGTACTATGACGAGGACCTGACACCCCTGGTCAACCTGGTGGATTTCTGCCGCGACGCCGAGATTCGCCAGCGCGCGGCGATGGTGGTGGATCTGTTGCTGCTGGACATGGCTCTCAACAGCTTCCAGGGCGTCTTTGGCAGCACCCACGGCCGGAGCTACGAGAACAGCAAGAAATGGGCGGCCGAGGAAGCCACCGCCGACGCGCACAAGCTTCTCTTTGGCACTGGCATCTTTGCCGGCGTCGACAACATGAGCGCCACCTGCCTGGCTCTCAGTCAAGGCTACTACATGCCCCGCGTGCTCTATGACATCGCCAACGACCGGGATCGTCCCGAGATGGTCAACCGCCAGCGCATGGGCATCCGCCTGGCCGAGGCCGAACGCTGGGGATTGGGCTTTCAGGACTTCGAGGATGGCATGGTCTTTCTCAGCCTGGAAGCCTACGCCCATCCCTGCACCATCAACCTGACGATGGACATGTTCGACGCCTTCAGGTGGTGGGATAGCGCGTTCTTTGGCGCGTTCAAGGCCCGGCGAGCGTTGATCGACACCCTGCGTCGACTGAGATTGCTGCCCCTCCTGGCGCGTCTCTTCGAGTGGGACGTGACCCGCAACACGCGCGAGGAAGTCAATATCCATACCTATCGCACACCGAACTATATGCTCAGTGCGGCACAGGACTATCGCCCGGGCTACGGTGGCGACCAGCAGCACGTCTGGCAGGCCACCCTGGGCCCGAACGCCGTGTGCTTTACCACGCACCCGCCGCGCCGCGTGGGCCGCTCGCCCAACTACTGGACCGGCTCCGGCACCCTGCCCCGCGTGGCCCAGGTGGAGAACGTGGCCCTGGTGGTGTACGACATCAACACCCGGCCGGCCCTGTACGTGAGTAACCGTCTGCTCCTCACCCATGCCTGGTTGCCCCGGGACCAGTTCGACGAGGTGGTGGAACGCGACGGGTGGCTATTCGCCCGGCGTGGCGAGGGGTACCTGGCCCTGCGCTCCCAGCACCCGTACCACTGGCAGACGGAGCCCGGCGAGGACCAGGGACGCGAGGTCGTCGTGCCGGGGAAACGCAATGTGTGGGTCTGCGAGCTGGGGCGCCGCGCCGAGGACGGCGCGTTCGAGGCGTTCATCGAGCGCATCTGCCAGGCGGCGCTGACCTTCGGCGACCGGCGGGTGGCCTACGACTCGCCCTCGCAGGGGCTCCTGGAGTTCGGCTGGACCGGCCCGCTGCGGCAGCGCGGCGCGGTGGTGTCCCTGGGCGATTATGCCCGCTACGACAACCCGTACGTCCAGGCGGATTTCCCGCCGGAGCGGATCGAGGTGCGCTGCGGCGAGCACTGGCTGCGCCTGGGCTGGCCGGCCGCCGCGCGCCAAGCCAGCGAATTCGTGTGAGGAGAAGAACGAGTCCCCGGCAGTAGGCCCACCTGGTGGTGCCGGACCTGACCAGCCTCCTGAAGCGGTTAGAGGGGCGGTCGACCGCCGACCACTGCCTGTTCTGAGCAAAGTCGAAGGGACCGCCGAAGAACTACTGAATGCGGCCGACGGTCTGCCGTCGGCAGTCAGCGATGTGAAGACCAACACGTATGCTAAAAGTCAGCGACGTATCCAAAACCTATGGCGACCTGGTTGTTCTCGACAAGGTCTCGTTTGTGGTGAATGACGGCGAGCGGGTGGGTCTCGTCGGGGTGAACGGCGC
>JBHLNY010000001.1:0-64990 GCA_048941065.1 Promethearchaeota archaeon | reverse complement strand
GCTTTATTTAATGATTTAGTAATGATTCCAGGGTTAAATCAACTGGGATATTCTCTTGAAGATGCCCAGGAATATGCACCCATAGGATGTGTAGAGCCTGCACATCCATATAAAACCTTTGGATGTACTAATGCAAGTCAATTGAATATAGTAAAAGTTTTAGAATTAACACTTAATAATGGAACAGATATGTTTACAAAAAAGAAATATGGAGTTGAAAGTAGGAAAAAAATCAAATCATATGAAGATTTGTGGGATAATTTTGTAATTCAACTTAGATTTTTTATGGATTCTATGGTTGAAACCATGAAATCTCTTGAGAGAGCTATTGCTGAACTTAATCCCCAACCCTTCCTATCAGCTACTATAAATGATTGTTTAGATCGAGGTCTTGATATAACAGGTGGAGGAGCAATTTATGATTTTACCACAACTCAATTAATAGGTTTAGCAACTGTGGCTGATAGTTTAGCCGTTATCAAAAAAGTTGTATTTGAGGATAAAATCTTATCATTTGAAGAATTGATCCAAATGCTTTCAAAAAATTATAGAGGTACATATAAAGGTAAAAAAGGGGAAGAATGGAGACAATTTTTTATTAATAAGATACCAAAGTTTGGAAATGATGATGATTATGTTGATTCGATTGCTCATAATGTGGCAAAATTATTTTGTGATGAGCTATTGAATTATAAAAATTATCGTGGAGGTAATTACAATCCAGGAATTTACTCTACAAGTTTCCACTTAGCATTAGGTGTATTTACAGCAGCCTCAGCAGATGGTCGAAAATCAAGAGATCACTTATCGAATGGGGTCGGTCCTACGAATGGAAGGGACAAAAATGGTCCTACTGCAATTCTTAATTCTATTATGAAACTTGAAAATGAATTAATGACTAATGGAAATTCAACGATTATATCTTTTCATCCTAAAACAATGAAACCCGAGATATTTCTTTCCGTTATACGTACATTTTTTCAATTAAATGGTGGATATCATATTCAATTTAACGTAATTGGTAAAGATACACTATGTGATGCACAAAAGAGTCCTGAGAAATACCCTGGTTTAGTTGTAAGAATTGCTGGTTATCCTGTCCTCTTCAGTGAATTATCTAAAACCGCTCAGGATGATATAATTGCTCGAACTGAGTATTAATCTCTTTTTTTGAAAACTTAGGAAAATCATAAAGAATTTTAGATATTCTAATTTTTAATATATAAAAATTTATAAATTTGGTTTGGGCCTGTAGATCAGTGGAAGATCGCTTGATCTAATTCAGCATAATGCTTAATTACAAGATTCGCATTCAAGAGGTCACGGGTTCAATTCCCGTCAGGTCCATTAATTATTTTCGATTTATAATAATAAGAACTGTATAATGAGAGTTTAGATTTGAATATATCTTATAAATTTATCAAATATTATACATTTTTATATTAAATAATCTTCTAAGTAGAGTTTAAAATGGCACAAGGAACAATATATCCAAAACGCTTTCATTTTAACGAAGTCCAAAAAAAATGGATAAAATATTGGAAAGATGAAAGGATCTATGCATTTGATCTCAATCAAAAGGGTGAGATATTTTCTATTGATACACCTCCTCCTTTTGTAAGTGGAGATCTTCACATGGGGCATATTTTAAATCATTCATGGATCGATTTTGTCGCAAGGTATCATAAGATGAAAGGTGATAATGTTTATTTCCCACAGGGTTTCGATTGTCATGGTCTTCCTGTTGAATTAGCTGTACAAAGACAATATGGAATATCTCAACATCAACGCGATGAATTCCTAGAAAAATGTGTTGAATGGGTTAATAATAGTATCATAAATATGAGAAGACAATTTGAGGAGTTAGGATATTCTTCTGATTGGGATTATACATATCGTACTATGAATGATGATTATAAGTATAAAGTTCAATTATCTCTTCTTTATTTTTATGAAAAAGGATGGCTATATCGAGAAAAATTCCCAACTCATTTTTGTGTTAATTGCGAAACTTCTGTAGCTAAAGCAGAAGTAGGATATCAGGAAGAGGAAGGAAAATTATGGTATTTAAAATTGCCAATTGTAGGTAGAGAAGATGAATATATCACGATAGCTACAACACGTCCAGAATATATGGAAGCATGTGTTGCTATAATGGTTCATCCAAATGACGAGCGTTATTATGATCTATCTGCTGCTGAAATAGAAATCCCTTTTACGAATCGTACTGTTCGAGTTTATATGGATAGCACAGTTGATATGAATTTTGGCACTGGTGTTGTCTACGTTTGCACATATGGAGATGAGATGGATATTAAATGGAAAATTGAATATAATTTAGAAGAGATCCAAATATTTACTGAAGATGGCCATATGAATGAAAACTCTAAATATCAAGGTTTAACGATAATGGAAGCTAGAGAGCAAATTGTCGAAGATCTTGATAAAATGGGACTAATTGAGAAAATAGAAGATTTTAAACATAGTATAATTGTTCATACTGAACGACCATCTTGCCGTAAACCTATTGAATATTTACCAGTTTATCAGTGGTTTATTAATGTTAAAGATTTTACTCAGGAGATTATTAACTCAGCAGAAAAGATGAGATGGTATCCAGAAAAACAAAAACAAAGATTACTTGATTGGGCTGAAGGTTTAGATTGGAATTGGGTAATTTCTCGTCAACGAGTTTTTGGTACTCCTATACCATTTTGGTATTGTAAAGATTGCGGTGAAATTATACCTCCAGAAAAAGAGTCTTTGCCTTTAGACCCAGTGAAAGTCTCAGCCCCTGTTGAACAATGTCCTAATTGTAAGAGCAATAAAATTATAGGAGAGAAAGATATTTGCGATTGTTGGATTGATTCGAGCATAACTCCATTAGAAATAGCAAAATGGGAAGAAGATAAAGTCTTTTATGAAAAAACTTATTTAAATGCTAAAGTTCATCGACCTCAAGGGTATGAGATTATCCGAACGTGGCTCTTTTATACCTTATTTCGATGTAAAAAATTAACTGGAAAATCTCCATTTTACGAGGTAATGATAAACGGAATGGTTGCTGGTCCAGATGGTCGTCATATGTCTAAGAGTCTTGGAAATTCTGTGTCACCAGATGAGGTTATCCCTGATTTCGGAGCTGATGCTACTAGATATTGGGCCGCTATGGGCTCACTAGGTGATGATTATCCATTAGAATTTTCTTGGATCAATCTTCAATCTAAACAACCAGTTCCTTTTGAAAATATCTTAAAGGAGAGGAAAAAGCTTCCAGAAGACAAATTCAATAAAAAGTATGGGATAAGATATGAACAATTAGTTGGTGCTTCCAGATTTATAACTAAAATATGGAACGCTTATAGATTTTTATTCTTAAATTTAAAAAAAATTGAGATTAATAACCTAAATATTGATCCTAAGGATTTATCTCCAATAGATTGTTTCTTTTTCTCAGAGTTTAATAAAAAGTTAGAGATGATTGCTAATTATTTTAATGTTTACAATTGGCATGGAGCCACAATGTTTTTACGATCTTTCTTCTGGAATGATCTTTGCGATAACTATATTGAAGCCATAAAGCATAAGTTTTATTCTGAAGATCAACAGACAAGAGAAATTTCTCTGAAAAATGCATTAAATCTTTTTTACCAATTATTAAAAATTTCTTCGGTTATAATGCCATTTATTTCAGAAGAAATATATTCAATTCTTTTTAAAAACTTTGTAAATATAAAATCTATTCATTTAGAGAAATGGCCTATATATTATGAAGGTATATCAGAAGAGTTAGCTGAAAAAGGGAAATTAGGTATTGAGATCATTAAAATTCTAAGAATGAATAAATCACAACTTCAAATACCGTTAAATCAAGAAGTTTCAAAAGTAATCATCATAATTGAAGCGAATTTGTTAAAAAACATTGAATTTTTGAAACAAGATATTAAAAGTACAATTAGAATAGATAATTTAGAGATAATTGAAAAATCAATGGAGAGTTATATAAAAGAAAAGCCAAACTTAATGCAAGAAGTTAAAGAGCTAAACCTTTCAATTTATATTTTTAAATAAGATAAATTATTATATATTAACTATTTTTATTCTTCATTTTCATCTGGTTGCTCACTTTTTCTTATTTCCTCGACTCCTAGCTGGGCGATCATAGCCTTTTTTAATTGAGGTATATTTTTAGGTAACCCAAACATATCAGCATATTTATCAGTAGTAGTTAATTCTTGAGATCGCCCTTTTTTTACTGCATTTATAAATCCATTATCTACAAGATATTTTACATGTTCATAAGCTCCAGTACCTCTTAACTTTACTACTGTTGATTTTAATATTGGTTGCTTTAGTGCAATCAAGGTTAATGTCCTTAAATAGCGTTCAGCAATGGCTCCACCTTTAGCAAATTTAGAGACTTTTTCTGTGTATTCAGGTTTAATCTGCATTTGATATCTATCCCCTATTTGGGCTATTATTAATGCCGAGGAGCGTTCTAAATAATCAAAAGCTATTTCATTAGTCAATTCTTCCACTTCTTTTTTAGGTAATTCTAATTTAGTTGATATCTCTTCGATAGTCAAAGGTCTACCAGCAGCATATAAAGAAGCCTCAATTAAATTTCGATGGAATTCTCTTACTTGCTTTTTTAATAATTCTTCATCCAATTCTTCCCTGTGAATAGTTTGTTCTTTATTAATTGACTCTACTTTTTCTTCAATAGAACCTACAGCAGCACTTTCTTCTACATCTTGAATAATATTGTTTTCAGAAGGTTCCTCGAAATCTTCATTATTTTTTTCAATTCTGGTATCATTCCTCATTGTACCATCATCATATTCTTTAGAATTTTCTTCTAAATTTTCATCAAGGTCCTTTTCTGAATTTTGATCTAAATTTTTTTCAGACTCATTCATGATTACTTACAACCTTTAAATTTTTTGTATATTGATCAAATCATTACTGAGATATCGCTAAAATCTTCATCTTGAGATAAAGACAATTTATTTCCAGTGGATAAAAACATTAAAGCTAAAAACATCCTTACTAATGAAAATTTTCTGCCTAAATCGCTTTCTTCTTCAGTTTTTATAATTTCTGTTAAGTCAAAAAAACTAGTTGGTTTATTATTTAGATTAGTAGTTGCTTTTATACGATTATACCATGATTCATGTAATTCTTCAATCGTTTGTTCTCTTCCACTGATATGTTTTAGAAGTTCCTTAGGGAGCTGTGCTTTAGATTTCATTTGTATTCTTTGTTGTTTTAATTCTTCTTTTCTAATTTGTCTCCTTCTTATCTTTTCCTTATTCTGCATGACCTCTATAATTGCAGATCTCATAGCATCAAACAACTCTTCTTTTGTAGCAATTTGCATTTTAGGTTGTATTGGCTGTGGTAATGTTTTTGGAATCGATCTACCATGTCTTTCTCTAAATTTTCGTAATTCTTCCATTTTCTGTATTTGTTCTTCTTCTCTGATTATACTCGAAATTTTATAATGATGTAAACTTGCTGATGTTTTAAGAGCAATACCTGATATTTTATAATTGATTAATTCCTCATGAAGCATATTATCAAAGAATTTGTCTACCAGGCTAGCTAAATCATAAAATGCGATTTCTGATTCTTTTGCTAATTCAGGATCTAATAGGCTTGAAAAAGGTGGCTTTTGCCAAAATTTTAACTCTGTTTTTTCCTTTCTTAACAAAGCAAGATCTTCTTCTTCAAACTCAGCAACCAGTTCTACTTCAAGTTCTTCTGGTTCTTGAGATCTATCAACAAATTCAGGATGAGATACTATTTTATCTAGTAATTCAATAATTTCTTTTTTCTTAGACTTTGTTGGAATTTTTATGTTATTCTTATCAGCAAATTCCCTTAATTCCTTTACTGTCCAGTTGGGAAAATCATATGGTTTTATTGATTCTTCTTCTTCTGACATTTTTGCTCATTTATTTATTAATGATCTTATATTAATTTTCTGTTATAGTTGGTTCAATATCCTCAAGTTCTAAAAGCCTTTTGGCCTCTTCTTCTAAATCAACACTAAAGATATCAGTAATCCCACTCTGTTGCATTGAAACACCATAGATTCTATCTGCATTAACGATATTTTCCTCACGATGGCTTATCACCATAAATTGAGCTTGTGATGCAAATTCTTTTATAACCATACTGACTCTATGCACATTAGGACCGTCAAGTGCAGCATCAATTTCATCCATAACATAGAATGGAGCAGGATAGAATTCTTGAACAGCAAAAATGAAAGATAAAGCGACTAAGGTTTTTTCTCCCCCACTAAGAATTTCTAAACTCGAAATTTTCTTCCCACGAGGACGAGCTTCGATACTAATTCCTCCTTCGAAGGGTTTATCAGGGCGATCTAAGATCATCTTAGCCGATCCACCAGGACTAAGCTTCTGAAAAATTCTGCTGAACTCCCGATTTATTTCATGATACGCTTTCATGAAAGTTCTTGTTTTTTCAAGTTCAATTTTATCTATTGCATCTAAAATGGACTTGCGTTCCCGTTGTATAGTCTGTCTTCGCATATCAATTTCATCAAATCTCTCTTTTACTGCATCATATTGTTCAATAGCTTTTAAATTGACAGGTTCAAGCGCTTTTTTCTTCGTTGTCACTTCCCCTATATCCGCTTGTAACTCTGCTTCTGTTAAACCCTCAGTAACAGTAGGAAGTGACCCATATTCTTTAGATCTCTGGAATAATGTCTCAATTTGATCATTACAAATTATCTTTTTAGATTCATAATTGTTGATTTTAGAATTTTCCATAGAGAGATCTGATTTTAAATCATTTAAGATTTTTTGATACTGCTTTTGCTTATTCCATGATTCATCCTTTTTTTGATTGAATTCATCAATTTCTTTTTGCTTTACATCTTTTTTCTCATTTTCATTATTTAATTGAACTTCAAATTTTCCTAATTCTTCTATGATAGATTCTATTTGTTTTTCCGTATCCTTAATATCTTGATTTAATTCTATAATTTTTAGTTCTCTTTCCCTATTTTTGGTAAGCTCATTTAATTGACGTTGGTATTTCTGTAAATCTTTATTTAATTTATTTAATTCTTTCTGAGCTTTTTTTTGTAATTCTACTTCTTTAGTTTTTTCATTTCTCAAAGAATCTATAACTTGTTGCTTTTGATCAACATTTTTTTGAATTTCATCTACTTGAGAATTGAGTTTTTCTATATTAGTTAGACATAGTTCAATATTGTTGTTAGCATCAATATTTTCTTTCTTAATATCTTCAATAGAACTAATAATTCTCATTACATTTTCAAGTGCTCTTAATCGATCCATTGTCTCTTCTAAAACACCATTTTCTTTGTCTATTTCTACTCTCAAACTTTCTGTTTTTCCCCAAAATTCTTCTTTTTCTGAAATTAGAGCTTCAATTTTGCTTTCTAGCGTTTTTTGTTCAGCTTGGATCTGATTTATGTTTTCTTCTGTATTAATAATTGAATTTTTCTTTTCTTCAATAACATTGTTTAATTTTCCTATATCCTCCTCAATCTCAGTAATATTTTCAAATAGATTTTGGATTCCATGCAACTCTTGAAGTTTTAGTCTTAAGTCTTCTAATTCATTTTGTTTTTTTTCAATATTATCTTGAATGTTTGTTAACTTTTCCCAATAAGCATCTTTCAGCTCTTTGGATTTTTTTATCTCAATTTCTAAGGTTTCAATTTCATTTTGTTTTTCTTTAACTACTTTGTATCTATCTTCAATTTCTTCTTCAGAATTTTTAATTCTTTTATTTAATTCATTATTTCTTTCATTAATTTCTTCAAGTCTTCTTGTTAGTGTTGATAAAGTTTCAGAATAATGTTTTTTTTGAATACTTAATTCTGACAATTTTTTCTCAGAATCATTAAAATCATCACTCTGTGATTTAATATTTTCAGAGATGTCTTCTAATTGTTTGTACAGATCTTGACTTTTTGACATAGTTAATTTTCTTAATGAAATATAGACATTTTCAAGAATTTCCATTAAATCTTGCACAAAACTATCAAATGTCGCGGTGGATTCTTGTACTTCTATATCAGCAGATTCTTTTACTTTATTAATTAATTGATCAATTGTTGCATCAGCATTATCAGTAAACATTTTTAAAGTTCGTAGAATAGAATTTAGCATACTTGACATTTCAGAGGATTGATCCTTATCAATACCAATCCCTTCAACGCTTTTCATAATATCTACAAGATCTAATACAAACTTTTTGAAATCTTCAGCTGAGGTTTCAATTGCTTCTGCATTTGATAATTGAATGTTACTTTTTATTGATTCGACTGAGATATTAATATTTTGGGTAAGCATATTTAAGATTTGAAGAATTCCAGTAATATCTCTTGTATTTTTTTCATATTCTTCTTCAGAAGTTTCAATTTTTTCTAATAAATTACCTCTTTCCTTTGAAAGTTCTTCTAAACGTCTTTGAACATTCTGGCTTTTAAAATTGAAATTTTCTGTATCTTTATTTATGTTTGATAGATCACTATTTAATGTTTTAATTTGTTGTTCTAAATTACCTTTTTCACGTTCTAATTTAGTAAATTCTTTTTTGAAAATTTTTAGTTCTGTATTAAGATTATCTATTTTTGCATTATTATCATGAATTTCTGAATCAAATGAATATTTTTTCATGTTTAATAATTCTAGATTCTGTTCATTACTTCTGAATCCTGAGTTTTCTTTCTTTAAATCTGCTTTAAATTCACTCAATTGTTTGTTGATGTTTTCATTTTCCTTCAATAAGGCTTTTACGACCTCTTCTGTATCTTTACCTTTACTTAAATCTCTAATTTTATTCTCAATAGAAGTTTTTTTACCATTTAAATCTTGTATAGTACTTCTATTCATGCTTATTTCGGTATTCAATGAAGATAATGTAGATTGTAAGAGAGCTAATTTTGAATTTAATTGATTCTTTTCCTCTTGAACAGTATTAATGTTAGTTTCCAATTCTTTTTGTTTTTGATTTTCTTCATTAATTTTTGCTTTTAAATCTTCAATTCTTTTTCTTATTTGTTTCTCAGTCTTTTTTGTTTCAACAATAGCTTCATCTATGCTTTCAGCTTCTTGCTTCAATTTATTCAATTCAGCTTCTAGTTTAATTTTTTTATCTTCATTCTTCTTTATACTTTCTCTAAGAAGCTTTATTTGAGTATTATTTGAGGAAATATCTTGTTGTACTTTTGAAATTTCAGAATTAAATTGGGATTTTTCATCCTCGCTATTTTTAATTTTAATATCAAACTCTGATTGATTTTGCTGTCTTTTTTCAATTTCTTTTTTAGCAGCCTCTAGATGATTATCACATTCAGAAATTTGACTTGATACATCTTGTATTAGAGAATCATAAGTTTGTCCTTCCTCAAGAACCATTAGCAAATTTTCTAAATTTTTTATTTCTTGTGTTGTCTTATCTATTGATTTTTTAGCTAAATCTAAAGTTGTTTGACTTGAAGATAATTGTGTTTTTAAATTTGTGATATTTTCATTTATTTCTTCTCTTTCCTTTTCTTTCTCAGTAATCGTTTTTTGAATGTTTTCCATAACTAAAGATTCTTGTTTCAGAACATCTTCTTGTCTAGAGATCTTTTCTTTTAATTCTTCAATAATTTTTGAAGATGCTTCAATTTTTTTGTCTAATTCATCTTCTTCTTCTCGTAATTTTGAAATTTTTAAAGCAATTAATTGTGAATTTAGAAAATTAATTTGTTGGTCTAATTCTTTCCAAGCTAAAGCATCATTTTTTTCCTTTTCAACTTTTTTAAGCTGAGCAGAAACCTCTTTAAAAATTGCCTCAAACTGACCTAAATCTCTTTCTGCTTTTTCTAACTCTTTTAAGGTAGAATCTTTCATTTCGTCATATTTTTGAAGTCCAATTAATTCCTCAATGAAAATCCTTCTTTCTTCTGCATTCATATGAGTTAATTCAACTATTTTACCTTGAAGAACAAATTGATTACTACCATCTGGATCCACATTGGCTGCTGCTAAAGCATTTAGTATTTGTTGACGAGTTACTTTTTTACCATTCATTTTATATCCTCCACCGCCACCTCTTTTTATAGTCCGTGTTATTTCGAATGTGTCAGTACCTCCAGGAAAAACATTTTCTGAATTGTCAAAATACATTGTCACAGAAGCACGAGTTGAGGGATTTTTTCCTTTCGCACCAGCAAAAATAAGGTCTTCCAGACTTTTTGCTCTCATAGTCTTCTTACTTAATCTGCCCAAAGCAAAACATAATGCATCTATGATATTAGATTTACCTGCACCATTTGGCCCGACAATACATGTAAAACCACTTGAAAATTTGATAGTTACTGTTCGCTCTCCAAACGATTTAAAACCAGTCATAGAGATTTTTTTAATATATGTCAACTTAGATCTCCAATTCTTCGTTTATTATTAAAAAGATAGAGTAATTGCATCTTTATATATATTAGACATCATAAAAAAAAAAATCTGATTGATTCTTTCAATTTATATAAATAATAAATGTGTAAAATTAGTTTTTTTAAAAGGAAAATATTAATTCTATTTATTAAATATTGCATCTACTATCGCTTTTAGTTGTTTGGGGTTCAATACCATAAAGAAAGATTCAAAATTTGAAGCATTATTTAATAAATAAGATTTCTTTTTGGAAGGATTTCTTTTTGAACCACTTAAAATTCCAAAACTAAGCAATCTTTTAATTAATTCATTAAATTCATTCAGATTCTTTTTATATTCTAAAGATTCACAAGAAATATCATAAATTTCATTCAGTTCTTCCAAAGAGATATAAAGGTTCAGCTTTTTTAAGAAGTAGTTAGAGAGATTATCTAAAAATATTATTGTTAAAAGATTTTCTTCAGAAACATAATTTAAAATACAAAATTCATCCGTAACTTGAATTGAATCGAATTCATTCTGACATATATCAATTATTTCATAATTTTTGAAATTTTTCTTTTCTATTAGCAATGGATAGGTATCTCTTAAAATGTCAATACCTTTTCCTGGTACTGGCACATAATATTCACAAATTAGATCTGTAATATATCTTATTAACTCTTTATCAATTTCATGAGTAAACGTAAGAGATACTCTCTGTTTAAGAATTGAATAAAGTTCATTATAAGTAAAAAAGTTTAATTTTTTTTTGAAATCAAATTCGGATAACAAATCTAAAGTCGAAGGCTTCAAAATTGTATTTACCGTAGAAATTAATGTAATATTTGATTCTTTCCCAAATTGTAAGAACTTCTTAAAGACATCAGGCTTCAAAGATTCTATATTATAGAATAAAAAAAAGAGACCACTATTAACTTTTTTACATGCTAATTTAATGATATTCCACAAATGAGAGATTTTTGAATTTAAAATTGAATTAAAATCGATGTTAAAACTTGAAAAGCGATTTAATTCAGTTAATATTGAAAAAATTAAATCCTCTAGATTTTTTTCTTTGCAATCAATACAAATTTTATGAATATTTACTAATTCCTTATTTTTAGCTAATAAATCCTTTAATACTTTATTGACAACAACTTTTTTCCCGATTCCTTGAATTCCTTGATATATTATATTAAGACAAAATCGATCTGCTATTGAATCATCTAAAATAGAATATAATGATTGTACTTCTTTTTCTCTATATAATAGTTGAGGGGGGATGTAATTTGGATCAAATATAGCTTTTGGTCCAACATATTCATTATAACTTTCTGAATCAACAATCATTTTTGTTATTAATTTGTATTTTTACTTTATATTTATGAATACATATATAAACCCCACCCACAGGGTGGGGTGATTAAAAGTAAATTTAAAATTTTTTTTCAATCGAAGTAGAGATTTTTTACAAATGTTGGTAATTTTATTCAAAACTTTCTAATAAATTCTTTAGATTTTTAGCTAATATTGGTAGATAATCATAGGATTTTTTCTGTATCCTTTTGTTTAAGCAAAGTGCAATAAGATATAATCTATCATTGTTTATTTCTAATTTTCTTAAAAAAATTATGCCCTCTCTAGAATCTTCTACATTATTTTGAGGAAATTCTATATTTGTGATAATATCTTTTGTATCAATATCCCATTCTTCTAATTTTTCTAATGCATTTGTTAATCTGGGAGCAATTGCTTCGCATATTCCCTGGTATGCATCATCAGTAGCTCTACTTGCGATTATAAAACAATTTTGATCCAAAAGTAGAGTAGAACTAGTATATGTTTTACTCATGTAATCTCTTAATAAAGATTGGAGCAATTTTGATTTCTCAGTAGCAGTAAATACTCCATCTGAAAATGCTTTTAGTAAAGAAGAATCATCATAGATCGAAGTTCTATAAACAGAGAAATTTAATTTTTTAATTAGTGAATTTATTTTTTTCTCTAAAAAGCTTAAATTATCTAAAATTTCTTTTTTATTTTTTATATCTGGATCATATTTATGAAAAAGGATTAATAGTTGAAAATTTTCAGGAGGGTTATGTGAAATAATATTTATAATATCTTTAAGATAAGATAGAGCTTCAGTAAATTTATCTTTACTTTGTATATCAATTACGTAAAAGATTGAACGCATTTCGGTAAAATATTTACTTTTATTGTCAATATATATCTTTCTAAAACTTTTTTGACCACCTAAATCCCAACGTGTGATTGAAATACCTAATAGTTTATTAGTATGTGAAGTTCTCTTAGCCTTTATAGTAGGGGCAACTGAAGTTAAGAGACTAAATTTCTTATCTAAGACTAGTAAAATTGACGTTTTTCCTGCATCTTCAAGCCCGCATAGCATAATCTTCATATCCAAATTTAAACAACTCTAAAACTTAGTTGCATCATTAAAACAATGTTGTATAAGATAACAAAAATTAATAATTTTTAGAATCGTATATAAATTAAGCAACTTAGCTATTTACATTTTTCACTATAATTTTATTTTTCTCAATTTTTTCTTTTAGTCGAATTTTTCTTAATTTTCTTGGAAAATCTAAATCAATATCATCAAAGATATATCCATTCGAATCATTAGGTCCTTCAACTATCTTAAGCTTAGCTGGTGAAATATTTCCTTTAATAAAGGAGATTATTTTACTATTCCCTAAAAATTTTTTTCTAAAAAAAGTCCCAAAAGTATTACAAGCTGCAACTGGTATTCTATTTTCAAGAGAACGTGCTTTCAAATAAGTATTCCAATTATCCATTCCTTCCTGTCTTATCTGAGTAGGAGAGAGTAAAAAGTCAGCACCATTCTCAGCAGCCAATCTAGGAGTTTCAAAAAAAGCCATATCAAAGCAAATGAGAATTGCAAAATTATGTAAATTTTTTAATTTAAATATATTTAATTCATTTCCAGGTTCAAATTGCTTTCGTTCATAAGAATAGAGATGAATTTTATCCTGACGCCCTACTTCTTCACCATTCTCATTAAAAAAATAGCATGTAATTACCAATTTTTTTGGATTATCACGTTTTTCCCATATTCCTCCTGATAAAACATTTATACCGTATTCATTTGCTAAATACTTGATAAATGAATAATCATCTCCTCTTTCTTTTTGAAAGTTTTTAGAAGAATCGCTATAAACTGGAATCCATCTTTCTGGTAAGCATATGACATCACATTTATTAGTTTCTTCTAATAAAACTTTTAATAGATCTTCTACCTCGTAATAACAGTTTCTTCTATCTTGAAATATTTTGGGTTGAATACAAGCAATTTTCATAATCTTACTTTTATTTAAAAATCTATTTTTTATTAATTTCTATTAATATCCCAAATATTTCATTTAAATTTGATATTTCATAATCAGCTTTATATCTAGTAGAATTATTTTTATCTAGTTTATAAGTATCATATTTACCTCCCCGATGAATATAGACACTGAAAATATGATTTAAACGAGCAGGAATAATATCTTTATCAATTCGATCTCCTATATAAATTGTATCTGAACCCTTAAGTCCAAATTTTTTTAAACAGTAATTAAATAATTTAGGGTTTGGTTTTTTAATGCCGATTTCATCTGAGATTACAACCAAGTCTATTAACTTATCAATTTTAAGTCTTAAAATTTTTTCATATTGTTTTATGGGGATACCATCACTTATTATTGCCGTTTTAATCCCCATTTTTCTTAATCTTTTCAAGCAAGGTTTTACATCTTCATATAATTTTATAGAATCAATTTTTTCTTGATGGTATGCTATTACCGCAGCAGCTATATATTTATATTTAACATTGCTGGAGATTCTATAGTTTTCAAATTCATTTAATCTTCGAATAAAGTAATTATAATGTTTAGAAAAGTTTGATCCATATTCTTTTACAATCTCTTGGATTTTTACAATTGCTCCATCTCTATCAATATCTAATCCTAAATTAATCATAGCATCAATTCCCTTAATTCTAGCTCTGTCAGAAAGTCCGGTTGAATCAAAAAGACAATCGTCTAAATCAAATCCAATTAATTTAATTCTATTATTGATCATAATGTTAAGTAGAAATTTCCTTTATAATTTAGAAAATCAATCAATATAATAAATTGATTCATTTTAATACTAAACTATTGTTAATAGATGTTTAAATAAGATAAATTTATTTATCTTTAAGAATATATAATCTTTAATCATTAATTTATTTTAAGATATCATACCTAAAAATAACAGTATTGTTTGTAAAAAGATAAAATATCTGTGGAGATTCGTTATTTGAAAACAACCGTAGCCTTATCATATTTTCACCGCAAAATTGGACCTTTAGTATTTTATTCATACCCGAAGGATATATTAGCGAAGGAATTAGAGGTCAAAATAGCAAATATTATGGACCAGCAATTTAATGAAGGCTTTTTCACACATTCTTTTGAAAATTTAAAATCATTGAATTATTATTTTGAAATTCATTCAGATTGGGCTCGAGGTAATAAAGAAATGCTAATGTTCTCAGTAATTCTTGAGCAGCAAATTAAACCAGCAAATGAGGAAATTATAGCAAATCTATGTACAGACTTTTCAGAGAGGTTTCAATCAAATGAGGAGATTTTTACAGGTTTTTATATTAACGAGAAAGAATATCATGAGGAAGATGTAGAATTAATTCTGAAAAACAATGGCTTAATTAAAGCTGGAGTAAAGAACTTGTACAGGGCAGTAATGGATGAGACACGAGAAAAAACTGAAGAAGAAAAGATAGCAATTCTAATAAGTGATAATCATATATATAAAACTTTAGAAAAACTCTCAAAAGGTCCTGTAGAACTAGAACAACTAAGAGAATGGTTTATTGAAAATTCTCCTCATAAAGTTTTTGAAGAAATAATCGGTACATTAGATGAGAAGCAAATTATCATTATAAATCAAATTGGTTTAGTCGAAAAGTATGTACTTTTATTAAAAGAAATAAAAGCTGAAAGAATTCCACCTGATAGTGTTATAGAGTATATCGATGACAAACCAGAATTGATTGATTTATTACTTCCAAAAGTTCAGGAATATTTCAGTGAATATGAAAAAAAGGAAGAGGAAGAGTTAAAAAAAGATTCCTATAGATTATTTCAAATAATGGCAGATTCTAAAAAGTATAATATTCTTTCTGAATTGCGTAATGGGTTAATTTCAAGAGATGAATTACCCAAATTAGTATCTAAAAAGTCTCTTGATTATCTCATGGAAAATATAGAATATTTGAAGGAGTATGATATCATCGAAGAATTAAATTACAATAATGAGAGGTATGTTGTTTTAAAAACAAATCTACGCATAACTACTGCCTTTCCAGAATGGATGAGAAAATTATTACCAAAAGAATCTAAAAAAAATACTTAAAAGATAATTCAAAAAAATTTTTCAATTCAGGATGAAGCATGTCTAATGAAGTAGAATCTTATGATGACTTAAAATATCTCTTAGGATATATGGGGATTGAGATATTACTAGCAATTGATAAAGGAGCAAAGAATTATGAAACAATTAAGTTGTTTTCTGGTTTGCCAATTGCATGTATTAAGGGAAGAATACCGGTTTTATTAGATTTAAAACTGATTAAAAAGATTAAAGAAGAACATTATTTAACAGAAAAAGGAATTAAATTCAAAAAAGAAATAGAAAACGATTTTTAAAAGAATTAATTTAAGAAGTCAGAGAAAAAATCAGATTGGGGCGACAAGAATCATCACTATGAGCAGTAGTTCTGTTTGTCATAAGATCATCATTTTTCTTCTCATAATCTGAAATTAACGTTATAATTCTAATAGTTCTTAGCCTAATTTAATTTTTTTTGGTTTTACTTCTCTCGGTCGTTCTTTGTTTTTCATTTTTTTTCTGTTGGGTAAAATTTCTAAACTTTCTTTCATAATAGCCCGGCTTTTTGAAGCCTCCATGCTCCTCGATTAAATTTGTTAAACCCTCTTTTTGTAATATTTGGCTTTTAAGTAATTTATATTCATCATTAGATAATTCTTTTCTTCTTAATAGATAATTTAAGATCTCAATGGCTTCTTCATCATTAGTACATCTTCTTATAAAATCAATTGCTTTTGGGTTATATAGTTCTTCTGGATAATAATCATTTGAATTTTGGATGTTAAATTTTACTGAATCAATTTTTAATGCCTTTTTACTTATAGAGACTTCTGATATTAAATGGGGAAAATACTCAGCTAATTCATTTTTATCATATGAAATTTCTAACCCATTATTATCTTTTATTTTTGCTTTTTTATGTGGTTTATTTCTTTTTATTTCTTTATCTGACAATTAATTTCCTCTGATAACTATACCTTTAAGCATGTGGTGATTAAAATAATATGTTTAAAGTATTAAAATTATTCTTACATTAGTTAAATAAAGATATAAAATCCTAACAAAATAAATTTTAATAGGATAGAGAAATAAAAAAATTAATTAATTTTCATGAATTTTTTAAGTTATATTAAATCAAGAGTGTTTTGAAAGTTGAAGTCTGGATATAGTTATGTAAAAGATACTTTTGAGGAACATAAAAAAGGATATAAAACACCCCATTGGAATCGTGGAATTGAATATCGGAAAGGTAAATCTATTCAGAGAGTGGAAAAACCTACTAAAATTCATCGTGCAAGAACATTAGGCTATAAAGCAAAACAAGGATATGCTATAATAAGAGCAAGGATAAGAAAGGGTGGAATGCACAAAACACGACCTAAACGAGGTAGAAAACCTCGAGCGATGGGTGTTTCAAAATATACTACTGGTAAAAATCTGCAATGGATTGCAGAAGAACGTGTTCAACGTAAATACCCGAATATGGAAGTTTTGAATAGTTATAAAGTCTACTCTGATGGAAAACACTGGTATTACGAGGTTATATTAGTTGATCCTCACCATCCAGTAATCAAATCAGATCCAAAAATAAATTGGATTTCTGAACCTCAGAATACAAAAAGAGTGACTCGGGGATTAACTTCTGCAGGAAAGAGAGCAAGAGGTTTACATAGAAAAGGATGGGGATCTGAAAAAACCCGACCTAGCATTAGTGCAAACAAAGGTCGTGGAAAATAATCAAAAATTCAGATTTCTTTCTTTTTTAAATTACTTTTTTGTTAATACTTATCATTCTCTGAATTTAATATTTGGATAAAGTTAATATATTAATATCCTTTTAGATTTCTAAATTGGAAAAAGAGTTAAAAAAAGATTAATATCTTTAGAATAAGAAAAAAACCTTGTTTTCGTTAAAAATCTTAAAGAAAATATTTAAGAAATATGGATTAATAAGAAAGCGAAAATGAATACTAAGGTGTTGAATCCAAAAAAAAAGAAAAGAGAAAATTTAAGTTATATTAATCAGAATTCTATATTACAATTTATTTATACTGATAGTCATTCCACCGTCTAAAATGATATTCTGCCCTGTAATGTAATCTGCAGCAGAGGAAGCTAAAAATAAGGCAACATCCGCAACTTGTTTAGCTTCTCCAATTCTATTTATGGGAAGTTTTATATTTCTCAATTTTATCCACTCCCTTATTAGGTTTGGATCATTATCGTATATTGGAGTAAGAAAGATCCCTGGACAAATTGCATTAACTGTGATGTTTCTAGAACCTAATTCAAGTGCCCATAATTTGGTAAAGGCAATTAGAGCTGCTTTACTTACGCTATATATTCCAATAAATGGATTTAGGCCACATTCAGTTCCCGCACATGATGTGATATTAATAATCTTTCCCGCAATTGGTTTAAATTTCTGCTTTTTCATCCTTTTGCTAAAGATTTTTGCTACATTCCAGCTACCCATTAAATTTACATCCATAACTCTTTTATAGTCTTCCATTTTAGTCTTAAGAGAAGAAGTACCTCCTCTTATTCCAGCATTATTCACTAATAAAAAAACGTTTTTGAATTTCTCAAAAACATTTTTACTCATGAGATTTACCGCTTCAACTTCAGAAATATCTGCTTGTGCTAATAATATATCTACATCATAAGATTTTAGAACAATATCACGAGTTTCTTTTATACTTTTTAAATTGATATCGTTTAATACTAAATTTGCTCCTTTACTTGCAAAAGCAATGGCCATTTCCCGACCAAATCCAGCACCCGCTCCTGTAACTAGAGCTACTTTCCCTTCTAAAAAATTTTCATTCTCCATATAATTTCCCTCAAATTAAGTATATTAATCTAAAATACTATTTCTTAATTTCCAAATAATCCTTTATTCTTCTTATAGAGACCAAGTAACTTCATTGCTGGGGGCGTTTCAAAAGCAATATCTACATCAAGGACAGCTGGTTTTTTAGAATTGATAGCACGTTGTAAAGCAGGTTTAATATCTTCTGGTTTTAATACTTTCTCAGCATAACATCCAAAACCTTTCGCAATTTCGGCGTAATTAATAAGTGGAAAATCAACATCACAATACCTTTTTAGGAGGTTATTTCTTTGATAACTTTTTATCATGCCCCAAGCACAATTATTTGCAATTACTACGATTATGGGGAGATTTAATCTTACAGCAGTTTCTAATTCTTGTACGGTAAACATAAAGCTTCCATCTCCAGTTATACATACTACAAGCTTATCTGGTTTTGCCATTTTAGCACCAATAGCATAAGGGATTCCTGTTCCTAAGTGACCCATTGATACAGAACGATAAAAACTTCTGGGAGGACGATTTTTATGATTGATAAGATCCAATGTGAATACAAATATATCCCCACCATCAATTACTATTTGAGTATCAGGGGGGATAAAATCTAACACTTCAAATGCGAGTCTATGTGGTTTCATAGGTAATTTTTCTGATTTTAACATTTTCTGAATTTGTAAATCATCATTTTTTCTGATTTCTTGTAAATAGTCATTCCAATCAGACCATTCAGTAATTTTTTCTTTAGGAAGATTTTCTTCCATCTCCATTAATAGTTGTTGGATAACAACTTTAGCATCTCCAATGATACTTACTTCAACCGGTCTATTTTTACCTATTTCTTTTGGATCGATATCAACTTGAATTATTTTTTGATCTTGATTCCAAATTGGTAAAGCACCATAAAGTAAAGGATACCCCCATCTACATCCAAGGGATAAAACTACATCAGCTTCAAATGCAGCCCTTCTATAGGCGCTAGCGGTTAATTTGGATCCAATAAATGTTTTTTTATCTTTTCCAATGGTACCTATACCGTTAAAAGATGTTGCTGTAGGCATCTTGTAAGTTTCAGACAATTTTTGTAAATCATTATAACCTTCTGAAGCATTTACTCCCCCTCCTGCTATGATTATAGGCTTTTTTGCTGCTCTTAAAACATTAACAGCCCTTTTAATAACTTCTGGATTACCCGCAGGTCGATCATTAGGCCTATATTTTTCTGGATCTATGATTTTCTTCATATCTTCTTCACTGGCATTTCTCACTAATGCTGTTTCTCTCAATTCAAGAAAAACTGGGCCTCTCCTTCCAGACATAGCCGTTTTGATGCATTTTTGTATCGCATGTGGTATTTCATATGGATGTTCTACAGAAATTTGTAATTTTGTTATTGGTTTCATTAAAGCCATTTGATCAAGTCCACCTTGTAAAATTCCTGTATCATCGAACATTCTAGCAATTTGAGCGCCAATAACTAACAAGGGAATCGAATCGGCATTTGCTGCAGCAATTGCAGGTACTAAATGAGTTACCCCCGGTCCAGCAGTACCCATACACACACCAATTTCCCCAGTTGCTCTTGCCCATGCATCAGCCATATGTCCTGCTCCCTGTTCATGTCTTACCATTACAGTATCTATACCTTCTTCACGTCCCCATCGTTCTATAGCATCATATATTCTTGATAATTCCCCACCAACAATTCCAAATATTTTGGAAATACCTTCTTTTAAAAGGCATTTAACGACTAAATCCCCACCATTTAATGTTTGTTTAGACATATTGAAAAGTTATTAAAAATGAAAAATAAATTTTGGTAAAACTTCAAATATGTAAAAGAAAATTGGAAGATTAAAAAGAAATTAATTCTAAATAAAAACCAAGGATTTCTTTGGTATTTAAATAATCAAATCTTACTTTCCCAAATTTACCAGTTTGAATAACACTAATGTTATATTCAGTTTCGAAATGCTCAATAAATTGATTTGGGTTTTTTATATAAGTGCCTAAATGATGTAGCCCTTCATACCCCTCTTTAAGAAATTCTGAATATAAATGATCCCCTTTTGATTCTATTAATTCAATAATTTCAAATTGTTTTCCCCCGAAATTTTGCATGATTTTTTTCATTTTAAATGTAGCTTCTTTTCCCTTATAAAATACAGTATTAGTTTGTTCCACTAGATTTAATTTTTGTTTAAAATTTAATAACCCCTCAAAATATTTAGAAGATTTTTTAATATCTTTTACTACTATTCCAATTTGATCAAAATTTTCTAATTTCAGAACAACCATATAAAATCAATATTAACATATAATTTACTATTTTACACTTTCAGCAAAATCTAATTCGCCAGTTGGTTTTTCTAAGGGAAAATCTCCTTTAAGAATCATATATTTTAATTGTTCAGCCAATTTTATTGCTCCATATCTATCTGATTGTCTTAAAACAACTGGTATATCACGATCTTCAAACTTAATTGACTTTAAATCCAAATTAAATGCATCTGGGCATAAACGAACACAATTTCCACAATTAAAACAACGAGAACGGTCTATTGCAGTGATTAGGCCATTATTGATAATAAATGCGCTTGTGGGACAATTATTTATGACATCACACTTATCACACTTAATACAAACAGATGGATTAAATTTCATAAGAAAATTATTGTCCCATACATCACCATAAGTAATCTCACCAACCTTTTCCCTACCTACAAGATTTAAAATAGTTAAAACAACTTCATTATCAGACTTTATGATATTTTTAAAGATTTTTTCAGTTAAGATTGGTATGGGTACTGCAATACTACAGATTGGTTCTAATCCGTAGGATGTTTTAAAAGCACCCATATATTCGGGTTTCATTCCCATCATAGGTGTAATTGTCATCATATTTGGCTTAGCTATATAATTTCGAGTTCCTGGACCTATTAGATATCCTCTTTTACCATTAACTAAGATAGGTGACCCTACACCGAGAGTCTGGAATTCTGGATCATTTTCGAAAGGATTTAATGCACCACAACCAGAAAAAGTGAGTTCAGTTTTATTAGGCTCAAAAGATAAACATGAAAAGATAGTATCTACCTTATAAGGTTCACAGTTAATCATTGCATTATAATTTTTTATAGCTTGTCTTGTTCCCATTAATTTAGCAAATTGCATATCCTCTAAAGATATTTCTTTTTGAATCTTTTCACCTTCACTGCTTCTTGCATCAATTTCTACAGATTTCCCCTCTACTAGTTCTCTGAAAAGAGAACCCCCACAATAATTTTCTTGAGTACTGCTTTGTGTTGTTCCATACACAATTAAATCTACTATCCCTAAATATTCATTTGGACACGGTCCTGGGTAAGCCGGAATTCCATTTATATAAACTTCTGTAAATTTTCTTAAAGTTTTTGGTGGAGAAAGTCGAAAAGAAAAAACACCCATTATTCCACTCATTAGACCTTTGGTAGCTGTTGTTACAACATCTATATCGTCAAATTGTACTTTTTGCCCTTCATTTATTTGATCTATTAATTCTTGAACAGTTATTACTATTGCTGTTCCACTATTAATTTTTTTTTTGATTTCTGAGAGACTCCTTCTTTTAACCAAGAGTATCACTTAAAATTTTCAAAAAGATATCAATTTAAATGTTTAATTATAATAAAATCTTTTTATTATATTTATTCTTTCAATTCTTGAAGCATTGTTATAAAATCTAATTGTTAAATTAGAGGTTTTTATTTTATTGTCCTATTTTGAATCTAGATTAAAAGTAAATTTTGAAAATATTGATGAATTAAACAAAAAATTGGAATTCTGCAAAGTATTGGGCATTAAAAATTTAATTTTAGAGACAGTAAAAAGTCAAATATCGGCAGAGTTAAGAGGAAAAATTGAACAGCAAACCAATCTAAATATATACTATCGATTTAATTTAAAACCAGTTAGTTTAAGTGATTTTAAAAGCAGAATGAAGGACTTTAATAATTTTCCTTTTATTCTTTCAATTGAATCTATAGATAAAGATATTCAAATTAATGCTGCAAGAGATTCTCGTGTGGATATTATATCTTTTTCTGACGAGAATATATTAAAAACACTTACAGCTGGAATAATTTCTTTGACAAAACAAAATAATTCCTTCATAGAGTTTTCCTTAGCGCCAATAATGACTAGTAATAAGGCACTTCAATCAAAAAATTTTAGAAATTTATATAAATTTATCCAATTAGCTCTTAAATTGAACGCAAATTTTATAATAAGTGGAAATTTTGATGATTTATATGATTTGAGACATCCTAAATCTCTTTTAAGTATATGTCATTCACTTTTAGATATTCCATTGAATAAAATAAAAAAAGGATTTATAGATAATCCCAAATTACTTATAGAAAGAATTCAAAATAGAAAGAAAGACAATATCACTGAATCAGGGATTAGATTAATTAGAAGAGGAGAATTGAAATAGTGAAAAAAGAGCGGCAAAGATATATTTTATTTAAAATAATAAGAGAACAAGATATAGTATTTGAACAGAAAGAGATCATAAATGCTATTTGGCATTCAATTTGGCGATATTTTGGGATGAAAGAAGCTAATAAAATTGGTTTATGGTTGATAGAATTAAATTTAGAAAAGGGTTATGGAATAATTAGGTGTTCTCATCAAACTAAATATAATATAATTTCAGCTTTAAGCTTAGTATCTCAAATTAGTGGAAAGAGGGTAATATTTTCTCCTTTAAAAACTTCTGGAACAATAAAATCAATGATTAGAATAAAAAAATTAATAATGAATAAAAATAAAAGAACATAGAGATACTTATAGTGAAACTACAATTATGAAGAATACTAACCTAACTACTGCCTATATTAAGCGCATTAGGGATATATCAGATATATCAATTAATTTATCTTTATTAGATATTAAAAATATTGATACCTGCTCATTTTTATTAATAATCCAATCAAATTTCGAAAACTTTACTAAATTAACCATTTATCCTATAAATAAAGAGAAAATTATTAAACTGAGTTTAAGCGGTTTAAATGTATCTAATGATATTTTTGAAGTACTTTCAAAAATTCTTCATAATTTTCAAATTATTCATACATCTGGTTTTTTATTAAAAGAAAAGGAGCTTTTATATGAATGTTATTTAAACCTGAATTTTTCTGAAAAGAAAAGTGAAGATTTAAAAACATCTATAGATAAAATTAAAAGTAGATTTAAAGAAATAAAATTAGAAGAAATTAGCTTAAAAACAATTAAAAAGCCTTAATTATGAGCCATTGGAAAATTTCATTAAAATTCTCTGACGGGACAAATAGAGAAGTCGAATTATTTGATGCTAAGACTTATTTTGGTGGCGGATATTTAAAAATAAAAAGAAGTTATTTTAATGCTCTCTCTAAAACAGTAAAAATGACTAAAAATTATTTTACTAATAAAGCAATTGAAAATGTATCGGGACCAGAGAAAGACGATTGGACGTATAATCCGTGGATGCTTTTGATGGTTAAGGATAATGAAAAAAAAAAACCATTTTGGTTTTTAATAAAGAGAGAGAAGGATTTATCTGGGGCTTTAATAGCCATAGGGCCTAAATCATTTGCGGATTATAATAGTAATAATTCCTCCGAGGCAAAACGTGAAATAAAACGTTTAATAAATTATATTGTCGCCTATTTAAGGAAGTTTAAATGCATGATCCTCCTTCCAAATCACTTAGTATAGTTCAATAATTTAAAATTTGCTTTTATAATTTCATAATGATAATTTTGGATAAGACTTTCTTCTGACTCAATATTATTTTTTTGAACAAAGCAAAGAAAAAATATTAAATTAAATTTTCAATTTTAATATTTAATTAAAAGGATAATAGATTAAAATATAATTACGTGATAACAATATCTTGAGGAAATTAATTTTTAAAATTTTATTATGTATATTTATTATCAACATAATCTCAATTTCCGCTTTTTTCACATTTCCAAGTCATGGTGCGTCAGAAGAAATTGATCCTAAATTTGGGAGTGCCCCTACTATTGATGGTCAGATTGATTCAATTGAAAATGAATGGAAGGATGCTTCTAATATTCAAACAAACTTAACAGATTTACCAATTGAATTATGGGTCATGGAGAGTGGAACAAAATTATTTATTGCAGTCCAAATTGATTTAGCTGGAGTCGTGAATAGAACAACTGAATTTGTAGGGATTTTAATTTCAAATAGTTCTTCTGAAGATATAGGAGATTTTGTTGATGCAAAGATTATTCAGTTTTCTGATATATATGATGATGAGTTTGATTATTTTGATTATTTAATAAATAATGGTGTTTTTATAATTGATTCTATATCCAATGGCAATGGAGCTGCAAAGCTGGTAAGTGAAACTGCCACTTATGAATTTTCCATTCCTATTGATAATCCTCAAGGAGTTGAGGAGGATGTCTATCTGAAATATGATGATGCCTTTGCTTTCAATATAACGTATGGAAACACCCCCATTTATCCTGAAGGAATAAAAAAAAGTAGCATTTTTCTTATAAATATAAAAACGCCTCCCAGAATTGAATTAGGTTTCTGGAAACTTACAGCTTTTATTTTTTCAATAACAATTTTTAGTCTTGTTGGAATTTTATATGGATTTTATATATATAGGATATTTAAATTAAAAGGAACTATGGAAAGGTATCGCCGATAAAATGTCAAATATTTCTAAACACACAGATAAAAAAGCAAATTCTAAAGCTAAACAAGGTATTGATGAGAAATTTGCATATAGATCAGTGATTATTTCAGTAATATTAGGAGGTATATTTCTTACCATATCAATTTTTTTTAATATAGAGATTATAACAATTTTTGAGGGTAGAAATATATTATGGGATATAATAGATGTAATTATTAAAACTGGTGCAATACTATTATTTTTTTTCTTTATGATGATTAGTATTGGAAATTATAAAGAATTAGTAGGGAAGCCTGTAAATTGGAAAGAAATTTTACTACTTATAGTTTTATCTTTAGGCCAATCCATTCTAAATCCATGGGTTTTTATTTTAACTCTCATAGGACTTTTATTTATATTAATTTATTTATATTTAATACAAGAGATTTAAAGATATACAGCTAAATTTTTAAATATTATTACAATAATGAAATCTGAATTCCTTTATATTGGGCATAGAGGAACAAGAACGAACTTTGATGAAAACACAATCAATGCTTTTGAGAAAGCTATAGAATATGGGGCAAACTACCTTGAATTAGATGTACGGAAGACTAAAGATGGAAAATTAGTTATTATGCATGATTCTACATTAGATAGAACCACTAATGGATCAGGGCTATTAGGAGATTGTAATTACGATGAGCTTAAACTTTTAAGAACAAAATTATGTCAAAATCAAATTCCTTTACTCTCCGAAGTTTTAACCTTACTAAGTAGAAAAAGTAAATTTATGATAGAACTAAAAGAAGAAAATCTACACAATAAGATCATAAAAATAGTTAAACAAGGAAATTTAATAGAAGAATGTATTTTTAGTGGGCGAGATCTGCACATTCTAAAATTATTAAAAGAAGATTTGCCCAAAACTAGGATATGTTATAACATTACTAAAGCTAAAAAATTTACTCTTAGAGATTTCTTAAAGCAAGAAAAGAAGCTAATTTTCAAACCAGAAATAATTAGTTTAAGATCAAGTTTTGTTACATCTGAATTTATTAAAATCTGTCATAAAAATGAAATTTTATCTATATCATGGGACTTTCTCGGCTATGAAAATCCAATAAAAATTATAAAATCCTTGATAAATTTAGGAATTGATGGTATTTTATTTGATAATTATAAAAATATTCCAAAAGTGAAACAGTGGATTGATTTAAGAAGAATCGGATTTAATCGATGAAAGTCCATTAGGTAGATAAAGGAGTATTTCATCGATAGTTAATAATTTAACCCATTTTTTAAAATTGTTATCAATGTGATTGATAAAGTAGGTTTTTATCTCCTGAGCTAATTTCCCCTTTTTCAAACCATCTGATTTTGATGGAATTATTATAATAATATTATTCGTATGCTTCTGAATTGCTGATAATGGCCCGCATATTAATTTAGGGTAAAGAATTTCATCTTTTTCTTCTGATTTAGAACTAAGTTCTATAAAGTTTAATCCTATTGCAAGCTCAGTTTTTGCATTTTTAATGAAATTCTTTTTTCCTGAAATGATAAAAGACCCTTTAGGTAAAAATTCTCCCGTTGGTGGACTTTTTGAGACTTGTGTGGAATTTACATAAAAAGCATCAGCTATAATCCAATTTTCTTTCCATGCCCGTGAATAACTTACGACAAAGTTAGCCGTTTCATTAAGAGTTATTTCAGGAACTTCTTTTTTTTTTGGATTTTTTACAACTGTTAAAGGCGATCCAGGGAAGTTTGTATGGAAGATTAGATCGTTAGTATCAATATACTTCTTAAAAATTACTTCATTAGATGAGGCGTCTCTTCCTCCAATTACTAGAAATCCATTTGATGAGATAAACCATCTGAATTTCTCATACCATTTTAATTTTGGTTTTTTAATAAAGAAATCAATTCCCACTTCCATAGATTCCTTCTCAAGTTCTAAGTTTCCAATTTTTTCTTTTGTTTTTTCAATTGCAGTTATAGTACCCTTTATCTTTTTGTCGGCTTTTTTTCCTTTAGAGTAAATTAGATTTGAATTTTCACCAATGCTTTTATTCAAATCTAAAAAAACTTCATCACCATTGATCATAATAAGCATTTGTTTAGTTGTTGGTATTAACTTCTCAAAAATTTCTATTCCCTTCATATCTTCCATTTTAGCTTTCTGTAGTTTGTTATTAATTTCTTCCCAAACATATCCTTTTTTTCTTGCATTTTGGATTATTTCAACTAATTTTTCTAAAATATTGAAATTAGAATAAATGAAATCTCCATGTTTATAGTATTTCTGCTTTTTTTCTTTAAGTTCTTTTAAATAATCTTGTTGATTCTTCAAGATTTTTTCTAGAGCTTTAATTTGTTCAACAATTTTCTGATTATTGGGAGTTATTAATTTTTTCGCATCTAATTTCGAGTAAAAATTATCGGAAGCTTTGTTAAAAGAGTCAAATCTCTTTTTTTTATTATCTTTAAAGATTTTTAACTCGAATGGAATAATCGATATCTCAATACCATTATCATCGAAAACGATTTGAGCATCTATGGTCCCAAAGAGCAAATCATTCCGTAATTTTTTAAATGATTTATATAATTTCTCTAAATCATCCTCAGTTAAATCCACTCCAATTAAATTTTTATCTATTCCTGCTCTATAACATATTTCTTCACTATAAAACCCGCCAATGTTAACATTTCTCGCTAAATACCTAACTAATTCTACACTTTTATTTGATTTCATTAAGACTTTAAATTCTTCTTTATTTATAGTTAAAAAGTTAAATCCTCGTGATTTAGGAAAGATATATTCTTTGTTAGCCAAAATATTTCGATCCCTGTATCTTTTATACTTTTTAGCAATTTTGATTATGTTATTTTCGTTTAATAACAAGAAATTCCCCTTATTGAAGAGCTCAATCACAAACTTCCATGGCTTGGTATCGATATTGCTCAATTCAATAATAATGATTCTATCAAATTTATGTTGATAAATTTTAATAATCTGTCTATTTTTTAAGAATTTTCTTAAAGACATTGTATATTGACTTGGATATTTAGGAACAGGATATTTATACTCAGTTAAATTAATCCGAGAATCTTCTTCAATAATTAAATTTTTTTTACCTTGTTGTGTATTAATTTTTAATACCAATAAATTTTCAATTTCATAAACATTAGATATCGCACCATTTGATAAAACTAAATCTAATTCTTTTACAATAGCATATACATCAAAATTCGAAAATCCTTTTACAGTTCTTATCATTTTCCGTCTGTTGTTTTCTTTATCATTATATATAATGATTTTTATAATAATAATTATTTATAATAATAACATGGCTAAACATAAAAAAGTCGATATTCGAAAGAAAAGAAGGAAATTAATAAGAGATAAGAAGAGAGAATTACAGAAACAAGATATTACGCCAAAAAAGACTACATTAAAACCTATTGAACTTCGACTTGAGAAAGAGACAAAGTTATATTGGATAAGAGCAGCAACTGGTGCATTAAGTGCGTTAATAGGAAGATTTGTATTTGGTTTTATTGGATGGTTTTTATTTTTGTGGATGTTATTTTGGTGGTTTTTATTTCCCTTCATTGTTAGCTTTTTTATATTAAAATATGAATATGATAAGGAAGAGTGGACATGGAAAAATATTTTAAAACCGGGAATAGGAATATTTTTCTTTTTATTTATGATTGTTGGGGTGACTATTCATACAATATTAAAATTTTTTCTATTTTCTTCGATCCTTGAATTATTTTTATAATGCCTTTATATTTTTATTATAGTTGAATTCTTTGCTTTACTTTTTTTTCTTTTTTTTCCTTAGAAGTAAAAACAATTTCTTCTAACTTATATATGCGTTCACAGTATATACATTGCAATTTTAAAGGTTTCTCTTCCAATACCAAAAATTCAGAATCAATTGGCTCGCCTGAATTGGAAATACAAGTCTGATTAATGCATAGAATTAATTTTTTAATAATTTTTGGTGTTTGAACTTTTTTCTTTTCAATTACTTTAAAATTTTCAATCAATGAAATTGTTGCATTCGGTGAAAGAATTGAAATTTGCTGCATTTGAGTTTCATTTAAAAAAACATTCTCAATTTTTATAATATCCTTTGTTTGGTATTTTTTAGAAGATACATTAACACCTATAGTCATTAAATTTTTAGATTCATCTAATCCGGTAAGATTAAGAATAGTTAAGGCATAACCAGCATCAATATGGTCAATAACAGTTCCTTTAGAAATTTTATCAATTTTTAATTTTTCTTCTAACATTTTCATTAGTTAAAATACTTTTATTGAAAAACTTATGGTAAATTGTTATGTAATAAGAAATGAAACAAAAAATAATATCGTTGATAAAGTGAAATTAAAAGTTAAATTATCATCAATTTCTAAATCAATGTAATCTATCCCACCAATAATCAATGCGCCTAATATTGGAATTAAGAAAAATCCAAGAATGCTTGTTCTATAAAAATTTCTTAATAATATTAACATTATAATGCCCGAAATTAATGATATTATTATTCCTGCGAATAGGCCTTCATAAGTTTTGTTTGTATTGCGGATAATACTTTTTCCTTTTACTCTACCAATTAAGTTTGATGCCATATCTCCAAAAATTGACATTGTCATGGATGTACAAATTATTACGGGTCCTATTGGTTGAATTAGTCCATATAAAAGAATTATTGAAAAACATCCTATACTCATAGAAATATGAGGCCCAAATCTCATATGTAATTCATTTTCTCGTAATATTTGATTAACTGGCTTCAATGGATAAATTTTGGGATTTAGGATTCTTATAAATTCAGCAGTTAATAAACCTATTAAAGAGATTCCTACCAAGAATAAAACCAAATTCTGAGTAAAAAACATTATACCTCCATTAATATAAAATCCAAGTGTAAAATAAGAAAAAATTATACCTAAAACAACTAAATGAGTCAATTTTCTATAAACATCATACTTTAACGGTAATTCATTAGATTGTTTTGATTTAAGGCGTCTTTCTATTTCTTTCCCATCCCTATTTTTTTTTTTTTCACGTAAAATCAAAAGAGAAAATATAGGATAAAATACAATAAGGAAAATTATCATTAAAAAATCAAATGGAAAAATAATGAATTCATTGCTAGGTGTATTTAAAAAAAATATGATACCTAAATTAATCGTAATTGATACTGTCAAAACTATTGCATTTACCAAATTATTAATGAATGCCCCTCTTTCTCCTTTACTTTTTGCTAAAAAGGTTATGTATAATAGAAATAAGCTGTATAAATAGAAAAAACATAAAATTATTATCGAAAATACATTCAATAATTACCAATCTCTTAAAATTTGAATATTGAAAGGATTCTTTCATTTTAAGATTTTCTTAAAAAGTAAAATAACATTATTTTAAAAAAAAAATAATAGAAATCTATAATTTAAAATAGAAATCTATAATTTAAAATTGAGATTCATTAATTTTTGGCATTTCTTCTGATGATAGTGCTTTTTGGATTTCTTCGGTTGGTAATTCGTAATCTTCTAAATCTCCTGTCATATATAATTTATACGCTAATAAATCAAAAAAGCCATGACCACTAAAATTGAAGACAATAGTCTTTTTTTCTTGATCATTTTTGGCTTTTAATGCTTGATCTATTGCTTCTTTTACGGCATGTGCAGTTTCAGGGGCAGGGAGAATTCCTTCAGCATTGGCAAATAAAAGACCTGATTTAATAATCTCAGTTTGATGATGCATTGATGCTAAAATGACTTTATTTTTATATAAGATCGAAATTATAGGTGCCATCCCATGATATCTTAATCCTCCTGCGTGAATCGGACTGGGTACAAACGTATGGCCTAAAGTGTGCATTTTTACAATCGGTCCTTTCATTGAAGTATCTCCAAAATCCCATCGATATTCACCTTTACAAACACTTGGACAGGCTCTTGGTTCCACTCCAATAATTTCTACGTCTGGAAGGATACCATGGAGTTTATCTCTTACAAAAGGAATCATTAATCCGGCAAAGTTAGAGCCTCCTCCCATACAACCAATTATTATGTCAGGTTTTTCAACACCAGCTTTCGCTAATTGAACTTTCGTTTCCTGTCCTATAATTGTCTGATGTAAAAGTACAAAATTTACAACACTTCCCAAAGAGTATCTTATTTTGTCACTTCTAAGACTATGTTCAACTGCTTCAGAAATAGCTATTCCTAAACTTCCAGGATGTTCTGGATCTTCTTTCAAAAAAGTCTTACCAGATTCAGTAAATCTAGAAGGACTAGCATGAACATCTGCATTAAAGGTTTTCATTAAAATCTTTCTACCAGGTTTCTGTAAAAAACTTACTCTTACCATATATACTGTACATTTTAAATTAAACAAATTACATCCGTAAGCAAGTCCTGAGCCCCATTGTCCCGCTCCAGTTTCAGTGACCAACTCTTCAAGACCATCTTTTTTTGCATAGTAGGCTTGCGTTATTGCCGTATTTGGTTTATGAGATCCCGTAGGTGAGACAGATTCATTTTTATAAAAAATTTTTACGTCATCACCTTCTATTCCCAATTCTTTCTCTAATCCTAAAGCCCGATGGAGAGGAGTTGGTCTATAAGTCCTTGCGAAAATTTCCCTTAAATCCTTAGGGATAGGAATTAATGGCTCTTGAGATATCTCTTGCATAACACATTCTTTTGGAAATATTGCTAATGCTAGTTCTGGTGGTGCTGGTTTCCCATCCATTGGATTCACTAAGGGCGTCATAGGAGAGGGTAAGTCTGGTAAAATATTTACCCATTCCTTAGGTATTTCATTTGGTTGCAACAGAATTCTTGAATTATAATAATTAACCATTTCTATAACCAATTTTTTATTAATTTACTTTATGTGTCTCATTACTATATTGGATATCAATATTATTAATGCACATTTGTAGGAAAGAATTTACTAATTAAAAGAAATGGAAAATAAGTAAAAGAGAAAAATAAAATATGGTTTAAGCCAATGTGATGAGTCTTACTACTGAGACCAAGGCCACTGCCAAAAATTATATTTTCCAGTTGCCATAAAATTAAACCATATTATAAATAAAATGATTAATAGTTTGTATATCCTTTAATAAATAAAAAGTTAATTATTCCAAAAATTACTGTTTAAAAAATAGAGACATTTTACAGAAATGTAAAAAGGTGAAATAAAGACACTTTAACCTTTAACGACCCTCAAAAATCTTATAGAGATTATTTGCTGCGATTCGCATTACTTTTACGGTTTTCATTAGGGTATCTATAATAGTTCCAGCACATACAATCACTAAACGTCCTGCATTAGTAACTACAATATATCCATTTTCAGCCCTTACAATTATTTCGCTGATATCTTCTTGAAATAAAGTCTGAATTGTTGATCTTCCTGTCATTAATAAAGCACTAGCAAGTCCACAAAATTGATCACCATCAACATGGTATTGGGGCAACGCAGAGAAAGCAATCTGATATCCCTCAACACTTACGAGTGCAATTGCTTCTATATCTGCATTAGAAGTTATAAATGTGATTTGAGGACTTATTTTCTCGATATCTTCATGGTTAATACCTAAATCTGATCCAAATTGTATAAGTACACACCTTTTGAATTAATCTTTTAATTATATAGATTATTCTCATATAGAATTAATTAAATTCTATTTATTTATTTATTTTCTTTAAGAATAAATTTAACTGAAATAAAAATTTATAATGTTTAATTTTTATTCGATCCATTTTTGTATTTTCTCTATTAAGATAAGCAGATTATGCTCATTAAGTGGTATATTTCCTAAAGATTGAAGTCTTCTTGATTCCATACTTAATTCAAATAATATAGGGTTTAATGGATTTTCTTTTTGTAACTTAATTCTTAATTTTTCAAGCATCATAGCGATTTCCACTGCAGGATTATTTGATTTTGCAGCAGACATAATTAAATTAAAATCATATTCTCCACTTATATTTATTTTGTGTTTAGAATCTGCTGATTTTTGTTCAAACGGAGATCTAATAGGATTAGAAAGATGGTTCTCATATCTAGTAGATGATAAAATTTTAGCTTCGCCTGTAGCAAAAGATTCATGAATTTTATTAATATTCAATGCATTTAATTTATTTAAAATTGTATCAAAAAGATTAAAGAGAGAAATAACTAAACTCTGTAAGTTCTTTATATTATTGTTAAGATCAAATAAAACACTAGTAGAGTTTGACATAAAACTGTTAATTTCATTTACGGCATCGGTTATTTGTATCATTGATTCTTTTTTTCCGATATCTCGAACTTTTTCTATTGAATCCTTTAATTTTTCAATCTCAGATAAAATATCCCTTCTTCCTAAAATTACCTCGTCTAATTTCTGTATAAGTTGATTAAGAAGTATTTCTGACAGTTTTTTTCCCTTTATCTACTTTTTCAGAATACTATATATAAATTTTTATAAAATTAATTTATTTAGTATTATATAAACTTAAAAATATTAAAAACAATAGCTAAATTTTTTACATTTTCAGTAAGAATTATAACCATTATGATTTATTAATCGAAGAAATAAGATTTGTAATTAAATTGGATTATGATAACTACAAGAGAATCAATTAATTATCAGTTTTCATTAATTTTTGGATATTCTTCTCCAAGTGACCTCATTGTCGGAGATGTAATTGGTCCTGGAAAATTAACAAGACAAAAAGTGAATATTCTTTCCCAAGAAGTAATAAAATTTTTAAGAATGTACAATGCAATTTTAAGAGATTATACGGGATCAGAAGTATTTAGTATCGAATTTGAGTTATATAATTTTGATGAAAAAAGTGCTCAACTTAATATTTACCCAAAATCAATGATCTTCATACCTGGCAAATATAAGGAATGCGAAAGTTTATTACTGGCATTGAAACCAGATACAGGATATTTAGATGTGCATAAATCTAATGAATCCATAAATAATATAAGTAAATTATTTTTTGAAGTAGAAGAATTTACAGATCGACCTGAATTAAAAAGTCACGATAGAGAACTGATATATAAAAGATTTGCTAGTAGATTTAGCAAAAGACTCTTCGGAGAATTAGTGGAAGATAAATGGAATAAGAAATTAATTGGATTAAGTGTTTCACTTCCTACAGAAAAAGAATTGTTAAATACTTATGGAAAGATCAAGTCAGATGTTGAGATATCATGGTATAAAAGACCATTTGAGATTAATTTCTATAATTCTAAGTTTGAGAGAATAAAAACCGCTTTTGAGGGGCAGGAAGCCATAGATCATCTCAAATATTCCATATCGGAACCCAGTGCTAATTTTATTGTGGATAACACATTAAAACTTGGAGCAAATCTAATAAACTTAGCAAATACTGGAACAATAGATGAATCTCAAGATAAAATTGTATTATTTATTATCAACTATATTAAAGAAAAATTAAAAGACGTTAAAGAACAATGCTCAGCAAAATGGTTAATTTCCTTTATAGCCAAAATTTTAATTGATTTAGAAAGATATATGAATAAATTTATTGAATATTCTAATTCTTTTCTGACTACTGGAGAGACTGGGAACTTATCTGGATTATTAAATAAATATAAACAATTTATTGCGAATAAAGCAAAATTTGAAAGTGAAAATTTTGAAGATATATGTAATTTAGCTATTACTTTGATTAATCAATCAATAATTCCGAAAGAAAATTTAAGAGCAATAGAGTTAAGTTCTGTATTCAATTATTTTTCGGAAATTATTAAGATTAGTATTAATTTAGTTAAAGACTCAATTCCAAGATATCTTTCTCGTCGTCGGTTAAAATCCTTACTTATTAATTTAACAAATATTTTAAAGCAGAAGTTTGAAAAAGAACAAAAACCAGCGAAAACTTTTGGGCAGAACTTAATAGAACAATTTAAAGAGTATATATTTAACCAAATTGAAATTAACCCAATGGTTTTATTAAGGGATCTTAAATTTAATGAAGAAAATGTAATAAGAGAATTTAAAAGATTAATTAATTCAAGTATTGAAATTTTTTTCAATAAAATAAAAATAAACATAGGAGATCTAGTGTCTTTTGTAGAAATACAAATGGATGACAATTTTAATATTATACGAGAGCATATAGAGAAATTTAAGAATTTTCCATATGAATTGGATTATCTATTAAGCTATATTCTTAGATATACCACGATTAACCGGTTTATTAAAGAGGAACCTGATAAAGAAATAGCAGATCCAGTTACCTTTGCTACTAGGTTTCATCGATTCTTAGAAAAACGGATAGGCGGAATTGATTTGGTCTGGAAATTTTATATATTAGAATGGGTAAATGATTATGCAAAAAGATTCTTTAAATTAGAAGAAAAAAAAGATTGGAGTTTAGAAGAGACATTCTATGATTTCATTAGTTATTTTGAAGATAGAGAAATGAAAGAACAAAAGTTTGATCATTTTCTAGAATTTCTAGATATATATATTGCTCAAATATCTAATATTGAAGAAAAGAATTTACTACTTGAATTTTATAAACACTATGCTCTTAGTATAGATATCAGTACAGTTTTTCCAAATTATGTTAAAGAAAAAATTAAACAAGAAATAAATATTTCAAATTATCAATTAGAAGAACTAGTTCCAATAAACTTTTTTAGCATAAATGGTGAGGACACCTTTTATGATTATATTAAAGAAATAAATCTAAAATACTTCTCAAAATTAATCCCTAGACCAATAAATTTAATCTTGAAACACTCTTTAACAAATGAAGAAAAAGAATTATTTAAGGGAGAGCTTTTTCATGTGTTAAACTTCAAGTTTTGGCATGATAATTCCAGATTTGAATTGGCAGATAATTTTAAAGAAGTATATAGGGAGTGGATAAAGGAATTATGATTAGTGGGATTAAAAGGAAGACAACAGCTATAGAAAGCACATTTAGATTTTTTCAAACTGTTGATTTAATAATTTCCCATTTTAAGAGAGATGCTGATAAGCAGAAAATATTTGAATTAACAAGTCAAAAATCCACTTTCAAGGATTTATTAGTTGCTACAGCTACAATTCATATTTATCATAGTTTAGGTATTAGAGTTAAAGAAAATCTAAATCAAAATCAATTTTCATTTGAATCTGCTAAAAAGTTAGAACAATTAGAAAAAGATATTTTGATAGAAGAGGTTGATTCTTTATTAAAAAATTCATTTAATTTAGAAGTAAACATACTTAATAAGAGAATTGATTTAGAAAATAAATTTATATCGTTTCTAATCGAAGAAAGAAAATCAACACTTTTAGATTTTCAAAGAAAGCAGATACTGAATGATATAGAAAATCAAATTGAGCAAGAATTATTAGAAATCATATTAAATTATCCTCCTTTTTACTTTTACGATTTAATTGGTGATTTAATAGGATTAACCGATGAAGTTAAACGAGAAATCTTAGAAGAAAGCTCAGCTTTCAAGGATTTATCATTAGAAATAGAAAAAAAAATAGAACGACAAGAAAAAGAAGACAAATTTATTGAGTTAGCAACATTAAGACGAATGATTGAAAAAATCCGAAGAGACTTCGAATTTAAGTCTTATAAAGAACTTCAGGTACAAGCAATGCCAGTTAGGATGATAAAGCGAAAAATATTTGAATTTAATTTGGATCGTTTCCCTATTTCTATTCCCGGGTTAAAAATCTTTAAGGAAGCAAACTTTTTAAAAATAGAATTGATAAAAAGAATAGAAAGAGCACTAAAAGAAAGGATTAATTATGACCAATTTGAACAAAAAATTTTAGATTTTTTAAAGTCTGAGTTATATAAACAATTAAAGACAAATCCAAATGATTTCATTTATTTTCTGCAGAGTCTTAATGAATGTAGTTTTAATGATTTAATCTATATGTTAAATAGATATGGGATTTACAATGTCTTATACCTTATGAACATAGATAACGCAGTATCTGAGGAAGCAAAGAAAAATATGGTTAGATATAATATAAAAAAACATGATATTATAAATCCGAATGATCAAAGAAAAAAAGAAGTTATTGAGAAGGTATTTATAAATGGACTAAAGTTAAAAAATTATGCTCAAATCCAATTTGTGTTAGATTTTGACGATGTTATGAACAAATTAGTCAAAGATGTGTTTTTTTATTTAATGTCAAAAATACTAAGACAACTTAGCAGGATAATTGAGTTATATCTTAAAATTTCAAATGATAAAACATTAATTCTTTTAGCTTTAAGAAAGATTTTTGGAACCACTGATTCTGAAGAATGGGTTAAGGTCAAATTAGAAGAATTAATAATTGAAAGAATAAATAAAATTCAAGAAGAATTAGTTATAGTATTTAATGCAGATAATCAACCATTTATAGTTAATGGTTTTATATTGGCACGTTTGATGGATATTCCTTTAAAAGAGGGGATTTCGGAATTAAAAGATAAAAATAGTCAAATATATACGGGGATATTACCATTAAAGTTAAAATCAGATTTAATCTCACCAATATCTTACTGTATAGGATATGATATTGTTAAAAGGTTTGAAAAATTTGAAGAAAAGCGTAAATTAAAAGTAGAAAAAATTATAGAATCTAAAGAAAAAGAAAAAGAAGAAAAAAAGAAGGAAATACGTGAAAAACAAGAAATAAGCACGTTAAATTGGATAGAACGGAGAATTACAAGCTCACTTATGAGAATAAATAGTCCAGGTATTAATCCAAATCAGTTATATTGGCAAGAAAAAGATATGAAAATCGCTACGGATAATATTAAACTTCATAGTGAATTAAAAGGTGATCCAATCCATCTAATTAGTCAATTTTTCCATTTTGCAATAGAGAAAATCAAAAGCTTTAATCCCAATATAAATTTACCTGATTATGAAAAAATTAAAGATATAGTGAATGAAATAACAGAAAAAGTCTTGTTTAGAAGATTAGGTAGTAAACCTACCACAGAAGCAAAGAGAAATTTGCTTGATGGTGAAAGATATGAGGTTAGTAAGCAAATTGCTCAAAGAATAGGTAAATTGTTAGATAAAGCATTATATTCAAAATTCAAAAGTAAATAAAGGAGTTCCCAAAAATTATGTTCCATCCAATTTCCATTAGAATTACTTCTGAATTGAGATATTCAAATTTATTTCTTGAAAATAACAAAGATATTAAAATGATATTTATTTAATTAATTTAAAATTATCTAGAAGTAGAATCATTTTATGTCCTCATTTTTTACTTGGATCAAAAAGGAACTAGGATATATTAAAGATTCCTTCCCAGAAATCATAAAAGGATTTATATTATTTATATTGGCATTTTCTGGTTTAGGTTGTGCATTAGTTTTAAGGTATCTAGGATATAATGGTACAATTATTACTTTTCTTGGTATTGCTACTGAATTTGTTGGCCTAATTTTATGTTTTTTTGTTTTTAAGGGGTATTTGAAACCTAGAGAAGAACCTGGACCAACAAAAAAAAAGGAAATTAAAACTAAATAGAAGATTCTAAATGAATCCTTCCCATGGTCTTTTATTAATATGATGAGAAATTAGATATTCTTTAACGTCCTCCAATAATATTTTTGGGGAGTATTCCCATGCTTCTTCCTTATTAAAAGATATACATTTTATATTCTTTATATTTAATCTAGACTTTAATAAAAAACCATACATTGCTACTTGTGGTAAAGAGAGCAAAAATTTTCCTTCTGGTTTATAATCAATTACTTTAATGGTGCTTTTTTCAATTTGGATTAAATCAATATGACCTGTTATGGTTTTATTTTTTTCTTCTTTCCAAATAGGGACTTCTATTGCTACTGAGTTTTTATCTTTAATTAAAATGTTTTTTAAAATGGGTTCATGTCCAGGATCTCCTCTAAATCCATTTTCTTTATAATTTTCAAAAACTTTTTGAGCATATTTGGGTAATTTTGAATTAGAATCAAAACGTTCTATTTTACCATAACGAATTAATGTTTTACTAAAACTTCTTAAAAAAGCTGGTTTTATACCACTAATTTTAAATTGAGAAACTCTCGGAAGATCTGGAGAATTAAATAATTTATTAGGTATAAGTCCATCAGATACATTTTTAAAATGCACCTTAAGTCGATTCAGTTCTTCTCGATTAATCGTGATTTGATAATATTTATCTTTATGATGAATTTTATTCCAATTGAATGAATAAGGTATGTTTTGATGTAAAAAAAGCTTTTTCTTTAGCACCTTTGAAACCTTCTTTTATACTACCAAATCAGACATATATAATCATTATATATCTTAAATATAATTTAAGTTAGTAATTTATTAAAAAAAATCTATTAATAATTTATTAATTTATAAAAAATATTTAGCTAATCTTATCTGACATAGATTTAAAAGTTGAGAATGCTTAATTCTATCTAATTTCTTAATATTTAAAAACTTGTAAGGATTTATAATAAAGTTTAAACCTTTTATTTTATAAAATATCATAAAATAAAAATAGATGTCATAACTCAAGGGCCTATAGCCTAGCAAATTAACTAACCGCCTTAGTTAGTCTAGTATGGATAGGGCGTCGGACTTCTAATCCGAAAGTCGCAGGTTCGAATCCTGCTAGGCCCGCTTTTGCTTATTCAAAAAATGTTCAGATTAAAAGCTTCAGTTTAAAATTTCGAATATTTTATCAATAAATCTACTACAATTAACTCTGCTTTAGGAGAATAGGATTTTACAATTTTGGAGAGTAGTATTTTTTCGATAACCCAGTCAAAATTATTTAATTTTTTATTCAAGAGTTCTATAGTTCTTTCTATTGGATTTGGCTTTTCAGAGAACTGATAAAAATGTAAAATTCCCCCGGATTTTTTCATTAAAAAGCAGGCTACATCAACAAAATCGATTGACCTTTCTGGTAAATTCATTATTATTCTATCTAATTTACCTTGTAGTGATTTCCCTAATTTATTAAAAGGGTTAAGAAGATCTTTAACGTTTATATTATATGCAATAACTTCTCCTTTAAGTTTATTTATTTTGATATTTTCTTTAAGGTAATTATAGGCATCTGGATTAACATCAAAAGCATAAATCCTTACATTATGATTTTTTCCTAATTGGATTGAAAAAGAGCCTACACCGGCAAACATATCAACAATTTGTTCGTTTTCTTTTATATCACTAAAGGTAACTCGCCTACGTTCATAAATAAGCCTTGGAGTAAAATACGTTTTTTTAACATCAAGTTTGTAAGTACAATTATTTTCTTTATAAATCGTTTCTGAATTGCCCTTACCATATAATAGATCGAATTCTCTTAATCTATAAGTTCCCATAATTTCACTTTTCTTTTCATAAACGGAGATTATCTTTTTATTAACTATTGTTATTGCTCTAGCGATTTCTTTTTTATAGTTAATTAATGTCTGTTTTTCTATATATTCACTTTTATCAAATTCAATAATCGCAATACTTCCTATTAGATCGTATGATTTTGGAATTAATCCTTGATATTCATCAGGGATTTTGCCTTTTAGAGCATCTTGGAGAGAGTTTAATTTGTAATTTTCATTTATTATGCCAATTTTAGAAATAATTTCAACATCAATTTTATTTCCAATAGAGCTTAATACTCTCTCTGCTAAATCTTTACTTTTTTCTAATGGAAAAAAGATAAATTCATCTTTATATAGAATTTTATATTTCTGGTTAACTACAGAATATTTTTTAAAATTTACTTTTATTAAATCAAGAGCTTTCTGCCCTTCTGCTTTCTTTACTTTTAAATATTTTATTTCTTTTACTAGATTAGCACCCATTAAAATCATTTATCTCGAATATAATTGAAAATTTTTTCCTAGAGTCCTTTAAGTTTTCAACTAATTCCCGATTTAATTCATTTGACGATTTTGTACAATTAATTAAAATTGTTCTGTCGCAAATATAATTGCTTTTACGAAAAACTATATCTTTTTTGTTCAATAATCTTAAAGATTTATGACCAAAACCATAAAAGGAGTCTTTTAAGTTTCCTACTTTAAAGGTGACTTTAATCTTATTTTCATTTATTATATTTTCTTTTAGTTTGGGATCCAAATCAATGCAAGCTTTTGAAGCTTTAATACCAATGATACAACTTCCTTTTTTAGTGAGATCCTTATCTTTAGTAATTTCTATTGTCGTCTTATGAGAACAGAGAATATTCTCATGGCCAAAGGCATAAATTTTATCTAAAGTCCTCATTTTTAATTACCATTAGTGAAAAACACCAAAAGCTCTTTTAAATTCTTAAATACAGAGAAATTTTCACTAAACTTAGATTTTAAAACCGGAATTAAGTTATAAATTATATTATCCTCAGGAAAATTAATTACTTCATTGAATTGATTAATATAATTTTCAGGGATTAACACAGCACATTTATTATAATATTTATAATTCTTATCAAAGAACCGTTCTACCTTATGTATTGAATTAGAGTGAATTAAATCATTTATCCCGGATGATAGAATTGATTCATATTGTCCCATAGGAAAAGATTCAATTAATTCAAGAGGAATTAGCCCATAAAATTCAGAACTGAATACGATATGAATTAATTCTCTTTGTATAATTTTATTATTATTAACTTTTTCCAGCAATTTCTGTATTGTTGTGGAACTATTGGCCTTGGTATCTAATTCAGGCAAAATAATTAGATATTTTACATCTTTTGGAACACGATAGTTCGCTAAAAGTCTTTTTTCATATCTATAAATTAAAGGTCTATTTAAAGCCTCATTTGATGTATATAATCTACCATGGCTTTTGTAAATCTTTTCATGAATTTCAAATAAAGGTCTATGATTTTTTATTAATTTGACAGCATTAACAAGATTAGGGTGATTTCTTATTCTAAGTTCAACGAGTTCCCATAAATTGCCATCCCTTATAGCTTGTCTAATTGTTTTTAATTCAGAAAAAGAAATGTATAAATTGTGTTTTGCTAATAATCTAATTTTCAATTCTTCATTAAATGATTTCATTTCTTGAGGTCCATACTTACTACAAATAGGACAGTGGCAAGGAAATTCATATAATTCCTCAAGAGTTTTTGTTCCTGTTGAAAGAGTGAAATATCGTTCTTCTTTAGCATATAAAATATAGGCAGCAGAATCCATTAAATCACACCCACATGCCACAGCTAATGAAAAAAATTGAGGTAAACCTAGTCCAAACATATGTAATGGCTTATTAGGAATGATATTTTCCTTTACAATTAATAAGTTTTGAAGTACAATATCAAATCTATAGTTTAAGAATGCTTTTACCAGACCTCCAATTGCAAATATATCAAAATTTAATTTACTCATTTCTTTAGCACTAAATTTAATTAAATCTAAATATTTAGCACCATGGATAGGCCCAAACCAGTGACAATTTTTGTTTCTTCTGCGAATAATGTTTTGTCTTGCACGTTCTATAGTTGTTAAGACTTTATTTTTAGCCATTTCAAAGTTATCTGATAATTGAACAGGGATATCTAAAATAACAGCAAAGTCTGTATTCAATTTTTCTTGGAAATTCTCGATTTCATCAGCACTAATATCTAATTCATCATTATTGTAAATATATTGTTGAAATGCACCACTATCAGTAGCAACTATACCATTAAAATTCAAGTACCGGTGAATTCCCTCTTTTAAAATTCGTTCTTTTATTTCCTTATTTTGATAAATGATATAAGCGTTAGTAAAAATGCATTGAGCACCCATTTTAATTAGATCTGAAGCTGCGATTAGATTTTTAACTGGATGAACTACAGGAAATAAATTGGGTGTTATCATCTCTTTTTTCATTAATCTTAGTTTTCCTATCCTTCCAAGTGCATCCATATCAATTATTTCATATTGTATACAATATTCACCTCAGAATTTTGAATTTTTAATCAAAAAATTCCTTAAGACGATTTTCTTGAAAAATTTTTTCTAACCAATCGATATTTCCAACCTTATAATTATCAGCATTTTCATTTTTAACTAAAATTTCTATTATAATTTTTGCTATAGTTTCAATACTTAGATTAGTTGTATCTATTTCAAATAGAGGTTTTTTAATTCTTTTTTGAATAAAATAATTAACACAATTTCCTAAAATCTCTGCTTGAATATTTTCTCGAATTTTCTTGACTTTATAATCTTTTTTTTCCAATCTTTTTTTTAATTCATCAGGATCACACCTTAATATAAATACATAATTAATATAGCTTTCTGGCACTATATCAGAAAAGTGACCCTCTATAATCAAAAAATCTGGTTTTTCTTTCTTAATTCTTTCAATTTGCTTCTTTAGAATAGGTACTAAGCTTTTTATTTCAACAATATAAGTTTCTCTATAGTTATCATATTCTAGTGATAGATGCTTCGAGATAGCTAATTTGTTTAATGAAATTACTTTTGCATTTAATCTTTTAGCTATTTTCTTCGAGACAGATGTTTTTCCACAACCAGGGGTTCCAGAGATAATGATTGTTTTCATTTATAATTTAATAATAGGGATTGTTGATTAAAAAGATAATGGTAAATATTTTGAACTAATCGTCAACTATAATAATGGGAAAGGGGGGCTTCGAACCCCCGACCTCACGGTTATCAGCCGTGCGCTATACCAGGCTAAGCCACTCTCCCATTGAGAGAACGTTTTTGAATTTTAATTAAATCGTTAAAGAGCAAGTTTGAACAATTAAATTTAGTTAAAACCATTTAAAAAATTTTATGAACCAAATTTTAAAATTAAAATAGTAATATATTGTTAATATAAGGAAGATAAGTGATATCAATGCCTAAAATTTTAAATTATTCAATAATCGGTTTGGAAGACTATAATATTAGTTTTGAAAGTTATTGTACAATATGTGAAATTCAAAAATTTTGCAAATGGGGAAAAGAAGTGCCATTTTCTATAAAAATTGGTTGCGGTGATTTGAATCGTGCAAAAGAAAAAGTAAAATTTGAACAACTACAAAAACTTCAAAAAATCGAAGATGTGTCCGTTTCATATGAAGAATTAATCAAAAAAGTTAAAATAAATCTACAAGGTATCATTTCTGAAATTTGGAAAGACAAAATCAAAGGTCAAAAGGATGAAATAAGATGTCTTGACTCTCGTAAGAGAGACCCGATGTTAGTAGCACAACAAGGACAAGATTGGTGGCAAGATTTCAATACAACCATGAAAATTGTAAATGAAGAATGTGAAAAAATAACTTAATTTGTAAATTACAATTTGTTTACAAATTAGAATAGAAAAGACATTTAATTGATTAATTTCTTCAATAGTTCCTACTTCATTTATTTTCAGACTTTAAATATTCAAAATTGGATATTAAATTAAATAAATTTGATACTCGAAAAAGAAAAGTCGAAACTGAAATGGATGTAAACATTAAAGAGTTATTTGAAATTTTCGACTCTTTTCTTCAATCAATTTTTATATATTTAAAATATATTCTTATATTTACACTATTAATTATAGGAGCACTAACTTTATTACGATTAAGAGGAATACATCTTCAACAAAGAGCCAAAGGCATTAAAGATGAGGAAGAGCAACTTAAAAATGTACGTTTGATATTAGGGATAACTTTTTTGTTTTTAGCTTTTGGAATTTTGTTTAACCATTTAATATATTTTTTGATTTGGATTTCAAATAAATTTCCAGATGGATTTATTTTTGTTCTCTTTGAATTACTTAAACGTATTATTCCGGCAGAATCTAGAATTAATATTGAATTTTTAAGTAGTTCTATCCATCCTCTAATTGCCTTTTTCTCGTTTATTGCATTTTTACATTTAATTTTAAGCATCTATTATTTAATTAATAGTAATCGTGTCGTGGGTAACCCTAGAAGACATGTTCTTAATTTAGTTGCAGCAACAGTAGAGATAATATTTTTTGGGTTTACAACCTTCCTTCCCTATTTTATAAATTATTAAATCCCTAAAATAAAATATTATAGAGTCTAAAAACAATTAAAAATGAGTAATAAAAACGTTAGAATTTATCATTAATTAATTTGTTAACACGTTCTTTTAATTGAGCGAAACATTTAAATATTTTAACTATATTTAATATATTTGCACTGGAGAATATTATTGAAATCAGTCACACAATAATTTTTCAGATTTTATTTCAGATTTTTTTGGTTTACACGGGTTAATATTCCATCGTAATTTCTCAATATATTAGAAAATGTTTTATATTTAATTTAAAAATTAATAAGAGGTTTATTAAATGGAAGTTAAATCAGATTTAAGTAATTTTATAAATTCATGCCCCGAATGTGGGGGTAAGCCTATCTCAATTCAAGAAAAGGGAGAGATCGTCTGTGGTCAATGTGGTTTAGTTATAAGTGAGAGAATTGTAGATATTTCTCATAGTGGTAAAAGAGCTTTTACTAAACAAGAAAAAGAAATGAGAGAAAGAACAGGATCACCAATATCAATTTTATTACCTGATATGGGTTTAAGTACAATTATAGATAAAACTAATATTAAAAGCCCCGATTTAAAGAGAGCTGCAAAATGGAACTCTCGAATGACATGGGATAAAAGAAATATGTTAATAGCAACCACCGAGTTAAAAAGGATTGGAAGTAATCTTAACTTACCAAACCATGTTAAGAAAGCTGCTATCCGTTTATATATAGAAGCTTTCAAAAGGAAATTACTTCGAGGAAGATCTATTAATGGTATGGTTGCCGCGTGTTTGTATTTTGCTTGTAGAGAAAGAAAAATCCCTAGAACTCTGCAAGAGATATTAGATCAAACTTCTGTGAATGCTAAAAATGTAAGAAGATGTTATAGAACCTTAATTAGAGAATTAAATTTAAAAGCTCCATCAACAGATCCCATATCTCTTATTCCCAGATTTATAGCAGAGTTAGAATTGGATGCTGATGCTGAAAAAACAACAATTAAACTATTACAATCATTTACATCCAAGTTTTCTACAAGTGGTAAAGATCCTAAAGGTTTATGTGCAGGAGCACTATACTTAGTTTGTAAAAGAAAAGACAAAAAAATCTCGCAAAAAGAAATTGCTAATCTAGTTGGAGTAACTGAAGTTACTCTCCGTTCGAGATATAAAGAACTAATAAATAAGCTTAATATAATAGCTTAAATTTAAATAATTTTTTATTTTATTTCTAATTTTCTCTTTTTAATAAGATTTTAATAAAATCTGGCAGAGTTAATAAATATTCTTGAGCATTTGGAAGATGTTCTTTTATTTTAATAAATAATTGAGAGTAATTTTCTGCTCTTTCTTTTTGTTTCAAGACATCATTGCGAGATTGTTCTCTAATAGTTTCAACAGGGTTCCCTTTCATTACTGCTCTAGCAGGAACTGTTAAGCCAGGTGGTACTTGGCTATTGTTTAATATTATTACTCCTTCACCGATTGATACTTCTTCATAAAGTAAGGATCCTTCCATTATTTGAACATAATCTTCTAAAAAACAACCTAGGAGTGTAACTCCTGTTTCTATAATACAATATCTGCCAATGTTGATTGAACTTCTTTGTGTGCGTGTGAGCATCATTACACCATTAAAGATTGTAGTATATTCACCAATCGTTATTGGTGAATTTTCAGCACGTAAGATTGAACCGGGCCATATTATTGCATTATTATCGACTTTTACTTCTCCAATTAGCGTTGCCATTGGTGATACATAGCTATTCGGGCTTATTATTGGTTTTTTACCATTATATTCCAAAATAGGCATAGTTTGAGCACAGGTTATATTTCTTTTTATGAAGTATAATTTAAGTTTAAATTATATGAATTAATACTAAAAAACAATTTAAATTTTATTTTTGAATTTATTAACATTTCTTTTAATCTTTTTTTAGAAATAAGTTTTATATGGATCCTTGGAATCAAACAAAATAAATTCAACATAAGGAAATTCTAAACTTAATATATTACATAATTTTTGCAACGCAATGAATTCATTCTTATAATGTGATGTTTCTAACAAGTTTAACCCAACATCCCTTGCAAAAACTGCATCAAAATAGTTAAATCGTCCGGTAATATAACAATCACATCCAATGTTTAATGCTTTTCTTAAAAACTTTTTAGTCGATATTTCTCCTCCAACAATACAGATTTTTTTAATTTCCTTTTTTAAATCACCTACATAAGAAACAACTCGTAAATTCAAGTTATTTTTTAATCTTTTAATTAGATCTTCCAATATTAAGGGATTATTTTGATTAGGGTAATTCTTTGGTAAACAAATCCTTCCTATGGGAACTTCAACTCCATTTTCAGTTTTTATATCGAAAGTACTTTCTAATTTTAGATATAGTGCTTCTAAAATTGTGTCCGATATCCCACCTTCTGCTGCAATAAACGATGAATTTAATACAAATATCGAGATCGGAAATTTAGAAAGTAGAGATAATTTGTTTATTAGATTTTGATTAAAATATTTAATTGGATTGTTAATTAAACCATGGTGAGATATTAATAAGTTGATTTTATTTTTTAAAGCAAAGTGTATCGCTTCTAAACTTAGATCAATTGTGAGCATAACTCTCTTTATCATTTTATTCCTATTTTTTTCCCCATACTGCAAACCATATATCTCAGAATTTAACCTAAATAATTTTGGAGCTAAATTCTTTTCAAAAATATCTTTTATTTCTTCGAGAAACATATTTTTCATTATTTTAAAAGAATAATATGAAAAATTTTTATAATTTAATATGATAAAACTGAGTATGGATTTTTTAAATCTTAATTTAAATCATGTAAATCATATATATGATATAAAGTGTTTATAAAAATATGAAAGATAAAAACTGTATTTTTTGTAAAATAATTGATAAAGAAATTCCATCCAAAATTATATTTGAAAATAACTTAAATCTAGCTTTTTTAGATACCTCTCCTATTTCAAAAGGACATACGATAGTAATACCTAAAAGTCATTATGGAAATTTAGAAGATATACCTGATTTAGAACTCATTGAGCTATTTAAAACTGTTAAACAAATTGCTATTCTAATTCATAATAAATTAAAAATGGATGGATATAATGTTCTTCAAAATAATTATGAAGCTGCGGGTCAAGTTATAAAACATATCCATGTTCATATTATTCCAAGAAGTTTGGATGATAAAAGATTTAGCATTAAAATCCCAAGAAATAAAGCTACTGAGGAAGAACTTAATACAATTCTTATGATTTTGAAATCTTAATCCTCCCAATTTAATTTTTGTTTTGCTAAAGAATTGGTTTAGTTTAAAAAAATGTATTTAAATTAAAAGTAGTTATGCACCTTTGGAAATTTCTTAGAAAATTTGTTACTAAAACTAAAGAACTCTTTTTTGACGAATTTGGTGGAAATTTAGTAGAATATGCTCTATTAATTGGTTTTGCTTTATTCATATTTTTCATAATTGTCGGAATAATAACAGGAATGCTTGATTGGGTTCAAGGTCTAGCAGACAATTTTTTAGAAATGATTAATGGGTAGTTATTTACTTAATAAAGATTTTCAAGAATATTATTCGACTTTTGTTACTTTGTTATCAATTAACATAAAGTTATACTTTTTTCCCCACTCATTTAAATGGTTAATAACAAAATCAGAATCCAATTTCAAATGTTCGATAAATATTTCAAATGGTATTTTATCTGCCCTTTTTAAATAATTCTTTATTCGATTATTAAGATCAATTTCTTCAGGTAATTTTTCTTTTCTTTTTCTTGCCCTTAATTTTTCTAATAGAGGATCATTTTTACTATCATTAAAAAAATGTTCTACTATATTAGCAATTACTTGAGCTTTTGTAGCTCCAAAAACGTCTACTAGTTCTTCGATTAAATTCATATAACTTTTATTTAGAGTAACAGTAGTTCTTGTAGTTTCGGTCATTCTTGTACTTTTAAGAAAAAATCATGATTTATAATTACAAATTAATAATATTCCTTTATAAATTTTAGTGCTTATTGATGATAATAATGCATAAATAAGCATACTTATATATGACAAAATTATATATTTACTTAAGATCTTAATTCTCTCTTTAAAGTTTAAAATGTCGAAAAATTGTCGAACTTAAAATTTAAAATATGTAGAGGAAAATATTATGGCAAATGAGATTTTTATAAAAGAAATGCTTGATTCTAAAGAATTCTTTACCCCTATTCAATATAATTTAATTAAAACATTAGCTAGATCTGGACCCTTAACACGTAAGGAATTAGTCAACCAATTAAGAACCCCTAGAACAACTATTTATGATAACTTGTTAAAACTTCAAAAGAGAAAAATGGTTGAGAAATTTTCAAGAAATGACGGGAAACGGGGTAGACCATTAATCTTTTGGAAAATCAAGGATTAAAAAACTATTTTTTTTTAATTAATTTGAAAATTTTTAAGAAAAATTGATCAGCATAGTTATAAAAAATTAATAATATAATATACTCCAAAATTTCCACTGCAAATTATATTTTTAATTGGCTCTTTTGATAAAATCAATTAGATATTTTAATATGGCCCCCAAGATAAAATTATTTCATCATATTTAAAAGAATTTATTAAAACATTGATTATTTTAATTTTTTATTCTATTCATTTTGAAAATTTCCAATGGAAAAATAGGGGTATATAGAGGATCTAATTAGGAAAAAATAGATTATTGTCTAAATTGAGAGAACTATTTTTTTGGAATATAATAATATTCATTTATCTTTTTCTGATAAGCATCTTTATTACTCCCTACTTTATTTACCCGAGGCCTTTTAGTAACTGAATCTCTCCTAAAAGTTATCCCCATCATTTTTAAGAAAAGATTAAAACCATCTCTTAAATTTTGAGGAACTAGTGCTCTTCCCTCCAAACCAGGAGTACCTTCAAAAACTAAGATAGAATCAGCAATAAAATCTTGAGTAATTATATCATGTTCTACTACAAATGCGGCTTTTTTAATCTCTTCAATTGATTTTCTCAATAGTTGAGCCACTTGTAATCTCATTTCTACATCCAAAAATGCGGAAGGCTCATCAAATAGATAAATATCAGCGTCAGTAACAAGGCAACTCGCAATTGCTACTCTCTGTAATTCTCCTCCACTTAATTCAGAAATGTACCGTTCACTAATACTGGTAAGATTTAGATTATTAATTACACGCTTTTTAAAGCTTTCACTTAGATGAGGAGTTAATTTAATTTTCTTTATGAAATCAGCAATTAAAATAGATAAATCCATTTTGATATATTGGGGTTTAATAGATACCTTTAGTTCTTCATTATTATTGATAATTCCATTAATGTTCCTAGCCTCATTATCAGCTTTAATTTTATTAGCTATTAAATTTATAAATGTTGATTTCCCGATCCCATTTGGTCCTAATATCCCTATAATTTCGCCGGCGTGTATTTCACTTCCGGAAACAGATAAATGAAAATTTCCCAAAGATTTTTTTAGATCACTATATGAAAATACTATATCACCCGAATCAAATAAAGAATCTTGAGGTGGGCGTTCATGGAATTGAATAGGTGTATCTCTTATTCTTAGATTCTCATCTTTAATATACCCATTAAGATATATATTTATACCCACCCTTACTCCTTGAGGATGAGAAATTATCCCATATACACTTGGAATACCATAAAATAGAGAAATATAATCACTTAAATAATCTAAAATCGCTAAATCATGTTCGACAACGACAATAGTTTTATTTTTCTCAGTTAGTGATCTAATTAACTTAGCCATATTAATCCTTTCGCTAACGTCTAAGTAAGAGCTTGGTTCATCTATAAGATATATATCTCCATCTTTCAAGTAGGCAGCAGTAATTGCTACTCTTTGTAATTCGCCGCCAGATAATACATCAATATCACGATCCATAATTTCATTTAAATTTAATTGATCTGCTATCTCATCCAGTTTATCTTCTCTATCATTTTTTTTTAATAAATCAAAAACCTTGCCAGACACATACTTTGGTATTATTGTAATATCTTGTGGTTTAAGTACAATACTAGCTTTTTTTTCTTTAATATCAATAAAGTATTGTTGGAGCTCAGATCCCTTGAAAAAATTAATTACATCATCATCATCGGGAGTTTCCTCACCAAATCTCCCAAGATTTAACTTTAGATCTCCTGACAATATTTTTAGCATTGTACTTTTACCTATTCCATTTTGTCCAATCAAACCTAAAACTTTTCCCTTTTTAGGAATAGCCATTCTAAATAGAGAAAACTGATCTGGTCCATATCGATAAGTCATTTGATTTCTTAATGGATCAGGAAGATTAACAATACTTATAGCATTAAAGGGACATTTTTTAATGCAGATTCCACATCCAGTACAAAGGTTTTCTGCAATTTCAACATTTTTTCCATCTTGACTTAATACAATTGTCATATCTCCAGTTCTTACTCTGGGGCAATATTTAATACAAGGTTTTGCTCCAAAAGGACTACATTTATCTGGTTTACATCGATCTTTATTTAGAACAGCAATCCTCATAATGAATTCACAAATATCTAAAATAAAAAATGATAAATAAATGTAATCATTAATTAAATAAAGAATTAGCGATAGAGTGACAAGATTTTGAGTGAAAGATTTTATATTCATTGGTTAGAAGAAATTGTTGACAAAATCTTAGCAAGAAATGAATCCAAAATAACATTAGCTACTGGAAAAACCCCTTCTGGACATATTCATATTGGAATTTTAAGAGAAATTATAATTTGCGATGCATTAAGAAGAATCTTTGAGAAAGAAGGTAAAAATGTAGAGTTTTTCTTATTTATTGATAGTCTGGACGCCGCTAAAAGGTTTCCTGCTTATATTGATAGTGAATTTCAAGAAAAGAACAAGGGAAAGCCTTTTTCTTTAATACCATGTCCATTTAAAGAGTGTGGATGTGAAAGTTATGCTCATCATTTTGGTAATGAATTAATTTTTACATTTGATGATTTTGGGATAAAAACAGAAATAGTATGGACTCATGAATTGTATAAAACTGAAGAAATGCAAGAAAAAATTAGAATTTCCTTAGAAAACACTGATAAGATTAAAAAAATATTAAGGAAATACATTTTACCAACTTTGGATGAAGAAAAAAAGTTGGCTTTTATTAAAATGCAGGAAAATTGGATGCCTGTAATGGCAATTTGTGAGAAATGTAATAGAATCCAACATTTAGAAATGGATGGATCTATTAAACCCAATAGAGTATTAGAATTCTTTAAAAAAGAGCAAAAAGTATCTTACTTTTGTTCCGCTTGTGGATATAAGGGTGAATTATCCATATATAGTGGGAGATTAAAGCTAAATTGGCGTGTAGATTGGCCAGCAAAATGGGCTATTTATAGTACTACATGTGAACCAGCTGGTAAAGATCATAGTGTAAAAGGAGGAGCATACGATACAGGTTTAGAATTATGCCAACAAATATTTGGTTATATTGGACCAGTAAAAGTACCATATGAATGGTTGAGATTAGGAGAGCAAGATATGGGAACTTCAAAAGGAATAGTATTTACCCCGAAAAAGTATCTAGAAATTGCCGATCCTGAAATATATCGAATGTTAATCTTAAGAACTAACCCGTTGAAACATATTGACCTAAGAATTGAGGAAATTCCTCAATATTTTGATTATTATGATAAGATGGAGAATATCTACTTTTCTTTAGAAGATAGTGGTAATGAGGAGGAACAAGAATTTTATCGATATGTATATCCTCTGACTAAGATAGATCTGATTCCAGAGGTTAAACCTTTTAGAATCCCAATAAAACTTTTAATTTTTTTATCACAGTTACAAAATTTATTAGATATTAAAAAGCTATACAATAAAGTTAAATCTATATTAGAAAAGGAAAGTTTGGAAAAAATGATTTCAATTAAAGAGTTTGAACTTTTGTTAAATAGAACTAAAAATTGGATTAAAGAAGTGAAAATAATTATTAACAATGAGGAAGATCCAAAAAAAAGGGAAGAATTAAAAAATAAAGTCAATCTCTTTGAAATTCCTGATAAAGTTGATTTTGAAATAACAGAGAAATTAGATGATAAACAAGCCCAAGGTATACGATTATTAAGAAATTTTATAGAAAAAAATGAAGATTTAAATCCAGATTTAATACAGAATAAAATTTTCAGTATAGCAAACAATGATATAGAAATTCAACCAAGAAAATTATTTGAAGCAATTTATTTCATTATCCTAGGAAAGAAATCTGGACCCCGATTAGGACCTTTTTTAACCCTAATTGATAAAGAGTGGCTATTAAGGAGATTAAAAATTTAAGCATAATTACTTCCTATCAATTTAATAATATATTTACTCTTTATCTTTTTTTTTTCGTCTAAATCTCCTCTTTTTTTTCTTTTCCTTTATCTCTTTATAACACTCAGGGCAAAAAGTTAAACCTTCATCAATCATCTGACCACACTTTTTGCAATGCTTATGCGGATCAATATATATCTCCGCTTTTTTTTTGTATCTTTCGAATTTACTCATAATAAGTCCAGAGAATTATTTTATATATTATTTATTTTTATTAGATTATAACTTTTTCACACCTTTGACATCAATTGTTATTTTATAAAACTTTGCATTTCTAAGTTTCAACATTATATCGAAAGGGTAATTAGGGAAAATAGAGGAAAATTTATCCTTATTTTCAATAATTTCAATTAATCTTTTTTTCCAATATTCTAAAATTGTATATGTTTTATCCGGATCTACCAATGCAAAAACAGAACCACCACCACCAGCGCCAGTTAATTTAGCAGCATAGACATCAGGGTGTTCTTCAATGATTTTTATTAAAATATTGTTTGCTAATCCAATACCATATCTAAAACCAGCATATTTCATAATATGATTCATAATTTTGGTGTTTTGTTTAAAATATTCACCTAATTCTTTCCAATCGTGTTTCATTAGAGCAAATCGCGATTTCCAAGATATTTCGGCTAAATTGTAATATTCACTCAAAATTATAGAATCTTTTTGAAGATAAAGTTCCCTTAATCTGCCATGAACATCACCACTTTCATGAACCACTCCAGAAAAGCACAAAACTATTGGCAAATCATCTATCTTATATACTTTATCGATTCTATCGTAAATAGCTAAAGGTTCCATTGAAAGGTCTTTGTGATACAATTTACCATAATAAGAACAAAAACATAACCCTCCCCTGCTTATTACATATCTATCAGAATAGCCAGCAGTGATTAGTAAATCTTCATCTTCTATTTTTGTAGCAATTTCTGCAATTGTATCCCTATTGATGGGGATCTCATTCTCAGCTAAACAATCTAAATTATTATACAAATTAAAAAACATAGATAATCCATAGATAGTAGCAATTATTATTGCAGCACTTCCTCCTAATCCACTTTGTTTAGGTATTGTTGTAATTAACCCAATTTCAATATTAGAATTAAAAAATTTTGTTTTAAAACACGAGTTTATTTCAATTAATTTATAAATGCTTGCATATATTAATTTAAATTTTCCAGAAATTTTTTTTTTAATATATTTTGTTTTTTTATGAAGAATTTCTTCACTTATTATCTCAAAATTATACTTTTGAGGCACTCCTCTTATATTAAAGACTTTTAATCTGCTTTCATTTTTAATTTTCTTAATATAAAAAAATGTTGATAATGGATCATTTTCTGCGTTAATTGCAACTGAAGGCATCCAGAAATCTCCCTCTACAGCATCTAAGGGATTTATTAAGTTAATTCTTGATGGTGCTTGAATAATGATATCTGGATTTAAATTAGATAAAAACTCTTTAATAGATTCTAGCAATTTTATCACAAAAAACATACTATGAGTTAATTTATACTAGAATTAATGTTGATTTTAAGTTTTATTTTTCAATTTAAGTAGGTTTAATTAAGTGTAAAATTTGAATTTTTATCAGGATTTAAAATATTGATCTATGATATTATAATTGGTTTTAGGAAGGTAAAATTAACATAGCGTTTTCTTTATTGTTTTTTAACAAAATTAGAAACTGTAAATTGTCTATGTTTTTATAATTTATATTAAAATAATTAACGAAATGGGTAAAAAAGGTAAATATGGATTATTATCATATCTAGTTGAAAATAACCTAATTTTTTATAAGAATTTAGGCAATCTCAAAAAATTCATAGCTTTTTCTTTCCTTGAAGTAAAAACCATTTATCCATTATTTTCTATTTTAAACCATTTTTTAATTGAGAGATATATAAAATATTTCTCAATACAATTTGACCCTAAAGAAAAAATTAAAAAGATAATTATCCTAAATTTTGAGGATATTGAAAAAGATAGAATTAGAAAGCTGTTTAATATAATTTATGAAAGATTAAATAAGAGCAGGATTTCAATAAGATTTTTACGTAATGATAATTTAGAAAAAGAATTTATTTCTATATTTTTGAACAATCGAGATTCTAATTTGAAAGTAATGAAAGATTCAGAATCAATTTTGATTGAAGATAATAAAAATCCTAAACGCCTGACATTCTATAAAATTTACTTGGATAGAATAGAAGAGAAAAGTGCTTTTATTTACTGTTTTTTAAATTTAATTAATAATTTTGATCGTAATGGTTTTTTGATTTTTCATATTAAATTAGATTTTGGTGATAATATAAAAATAATGGCTTATTTTGTAGAAGAAAGCAAATTTGGAGAAGATAAAGAGAGTATTGAAAAAAATATAAATCATTTTTTTGATGAAACCTTATTAGAAAAATCAAGAGTAAAGTTAAAGGAAATATACAAGCTATTATGGAGAATAGGGATCTCTGATCATTTTTATATCATAGAATCTTCAAAAGATTTGTTTTTATCAGAAGATCAAAATAGACTTTCAACATTGCTAGATTTTAATACTAAACTTGAACTCAACTTATTAAAAAATCAAATCGAATTCAAAAGATTAAGTAAACATTTAATTTTTATAGAGCAATGGTGCTTACTTCTGGTATTACTTTCACTAAACACCAATTTAATTCAAAAAATTATTGAAAATTATCATCTAAAATATTTCATCTATATTTTGACAATAAATCAGAGAGATTATAATAAACTATTAGAAATTAAAGAGATTAGTCTTTTAAAGAAAATTAAAATTATAAATCCAAATGAATTCTCAACTCTTAATTTAAAAATATTTAAAAACAGCTTAAAATTAGAAAATCCCTAAATCAATTGCTATATCTTGAGCAGAGTCATCGGGATGAAGTTTAATAAATGCTTTTTTCTCTCCTTGTATAGTAATCAAAGTATTTACTTTAGTTACCTTTACATTATGAATTTTTTCAAACGCTTTTTTTATTTGACTTTTATTTGATAATCGGTCAACAATAAAAACTAGTTTATTTTCTTTTTCAATTAAATCAAATGTTTTTTCAGTGATTAATGGTCTTTTAATAATTTTATAAAATCTCTCCACCTTAAATTGACACCTCGTAATTATTTAATGCTGTAAAAGCAGATTGTGTCCATAATACCAATCGACCTGATAACCCTCCAGGTGCTAAAGCATCGATCGATAAGCTTTCAAATCTTATTACTTCTATCCCTGGAATATTTCTTAGAGCTTTATTTATTCCAAAATCATCTTTAATTACAAATAATATCCCTCTTTTCTTTTTATATTTACGTCCTCTTCTTTTTCCTTTACCCGCTCTAATTTTTTTATTATTTTTACTTTTAAGTAATTCCTCTTTTAATCCTAAATTACATAAAATTGAATAAATTGTAGCTGTTTTTTTAATTGATTGTACTTTATCATCAATAACTAAAGGAATTTCTGGGACATTATCTATTATATGACCCCTTTTTTTGACCCATGATATATCTCCGGAAGCAGAAATAGCAGAAATTATAGATAACTTTTTAGTCTTTTTATTTATCTTTTTTTTTATATTTTTCTCTGTTTTAATTGGATGTGCCTGCCTACCTCCTATAGCAAAGGGGACTCTACCCACCTGTCTTGCTGTAATAAATCCAGAACCTTTAATTCTTGGAGCTCTAGATAAAGCGTGTCCTGTTCCCCAACTTTCTGCAACATTTTTTAATCCTGCACCTTTATCTCTTCCTTGAATTTGTTTTTTTCTGCTTTGAGAGATCTCACTTGCTTTTTGAATTAAATCTTTTCTAGGTTTGAAATTAAATATCTTTGGTTTATCGACTAGTCCTTTTTTTTTTCCATCTAAATTATATATATTACTTTTTTCCATAAAATCACACTATAATTCAAATTTTACCTTCTTTGGTGACTTTCTCGACTAATAAAAGTAATCTCTGGAGATTGTACAATGAAGGATTTTAATGGCCTGATGGTTTTTCTTATTCTAATTAATCTTTTCTTTGGTCCAGGAATTGATCCCAAAATCAATATATAATCTCCTTGTATCTTGCCATATCTTATAAATCCTCCCTTTGGATTGATTTCTTCCTCATTTTCACCTAACAGCATAATTCTTTTATGATATTCAGTCCTCTGATGATAACCCATTTGCCCAGCACGTGGTACAGTATAGAGCACTCTAGCAGGGTGCCAAGGACCAATACAGGCTACAGCTCTTCTAATTTTGCTATTTTTCCTTGTTAAAATTCTAACACCATATCTCTTTACAGGACCTTGAAAACCCTTTCCTTTAGTTACACTAATCACATCAATTAATTCTCCCTCTCTTAGTATGTCTCGGGCTCTAATTTCTTTACCTAATTTTTCTAAAGCGAATTCAAACTCTTTTTTAGGATTACTTACTGAATTTATTTTAATTTCAATAATATCGGGTTTTTTCCTCGGTAAAGACGTCTTATTGGGTTGACTTTGAAATATTGCTCTGATTTCACTAGTATCATTTAAATTTCCCAAAATTTCTTTTTTAATCTTCTTAAAATTATATCCTTCTGTATTTGGGATATTAATTTTTCTCGTTAAGTAATTATTAAAGTTATCGGTGAATAATTCACCACAAATATATTTTCCATATTCATCTTCATTGTAGACTCTAATCCCTATTTGGATTAGTGATGGAACCTCAATAATAGTCACAGGTTTCATTATTTCTTTTCCATAATAAGGACTATTTCTTTGATCTTCAATATATGTAATATGAGTCATTCCTACTTTAAAACCAGCAAATCCAAGATAATTAATATCTTCTGAATTATCTAGCCAATGTCTCACTCTACCCTTGATCTGTGAAGCCTTTTTTCTAGGAAGGTATGCTAATGACCCATGTCTGGGTGCGTGCTTTTTGCGATGACCCATAAATAATCACTTAACTTTTGGATATGAATTTTTTAAAATAAATAAATTTTTTCATTCAAGATTTAATCCATAAACTTCTACGGATAAATAAAATCGTGTTATTTAAATTTTTTCATTTCAAAAAGAGTTTAAATGGTACAAAATCTAAAAAAACGAGTCTTTTTTAATGAAAAAGATAGTATAGTAGGTAAAAAAGAGAAACTCTTAATTATTGATTGCAAAAAATGTTCTGAGAAAGAGAAATACTTCTATAAGAATAAAAAATGCATTAATTGTTTTTTAAAAAGCTTATTTATTAATAAAAATCGAAAATTTGATCAAATTTTAATTTCAAAAAATGAAATCTTAATTAACGCTGACAAATTAGATTTATTTTTAGAGTATTTCAAAAAATTAAATAAGATAAATAGATTAAATCAAAAAGTTGAAGATCTTAGGAAAAAGAGATGTATTTATCAAGAATTTAAATGCAAGAACTTTCCACATTATTTTTCTTTAGTTAATATACCTAGCTTCAAGTATTATGACCCAATTTTAGTATATAATCTTTTTTTGAAAAGAAGTTATTCTATAGAAAAAATTAAAATATATGATAATTTCTGCCAAAATTGTTATAATTATCTAAAAAGTATAGAAAATTACATTTTTGAAATCTTAAATAGTCTAAAAATTATAAAATTATATCTTAACTTTAAAAATGTAAAAAATAAATATCAAGAGGATTCTTCTTTTTATGAGAAACTGTTTTTTAATTCTCTCGAAACATCTTTAAAAAAACAAGACACTAAACAACATACTAAATTAAAAAGTAAGGAATCTCTTGAAACTTATTATATTGGGCAAAACGACCTTTATCAGGTTTACATTTACAACATTTTATTTGAGGCTGAAAAAAAATACAATGTCCACTACAGATTCGAATCAAATGCAAAAGAGAATTATTTCAAAAAAATTATCCAAGATGTATCAAGTAGCTTAAACTTGACCAATTTTAATCAAATCATTCCATTAGAAGATTTAATAAGTATCTATAATAGAGAATCCTTAAGAATTCTTAATGAAAAATACAAATTTTCAAAAACTGAAAAATATAAGATAGCATTTATTTCAGCCCTAAATAGGTTAAATTTAGAAAAAATTTTTCCCTTGTTAATTGATGATTTTATTGAAGAAATATTCTTAGATTCTCCGCATGATAAAATTTATATTAATCACCAAAAATATGGACGATGTCGAACAGATATAAACTTTAATTTACGAGAAATTGAAAGGATAAAGACATTATTAAGACTCTATAGTGGTCAAAGACTAGATTTTATGAATCCAGGTATAAAACTTGTATTAAAAAATAAATTTTTTTATTGTAGATTTGCTTTAGATATTGAACCTATTCAATTGAATAATTTCGCATTAGATATAAGAAAATTGAATAAGAACATTCTTAATATTCAAGATTTATTAAAAAATGGGACTTTAAACCCTTTAATGGTTAGTTTTATATACTTTAACATTTTACGAAGAAGAAATATAACTGTTACCGGCATAACTGATAGTGGAAAAACAACCCTGATTAATGCGTTAGACTTATTGACTCCTAAAGAATTTAGAAAGATATATGTTGAAAATATAGTAGAATCTTTAAATCAATTTGATTTTGGAAAACATCAGTTAAAATATAAAGTTGACTCTTATAATGCATCTCTAAAAGAACAATTTTCTAAAAGTAGTCAAATTAAAACGCTTTTACATAGAACACCAGATATTATATATTTAGGTGAAATCTTGACAAAAGAAGAGGCAGAAGCAATGTTTCATTGTCTTGCTGCTGGATTAAGAGGCTTTCAAACAATCCATTCTAATGATATTGATTCATTAATAAATCGTATTGTTTATCATTTTAAAATCAGTAAATCATGCTTGAATGATTTAGATCTTGTTATTTTAATGAGTAAAGATTATAATCAAAGAAGAGTTATCTCAATTTCTGAATTTGGTAGCAATTATTTAGGAATGGAAAAATTGTACAATAATATATTCCAATATAATCCAGAATTAAATAAATGGGATTTACTAGTCCCTCTTTTTGAAACTGAAATAATTAATGAATTAAGAAAATATGAAGATTTAAATAAAGAAAAATTCTCCCTTGTAATTAAAATATATAATAATATATTCACTTCTCTGTCTAAAATTAAAAAAATAGATAATCATGAATTAGTTGAATTTTTCCATAAACTAGCTTTTTATTCTTTTCAATCATATGACCTAATTGAAAATTTTTGGAATAAATGGAAAAAGAATCGTTGTTTAAATTTTTAAAATTAAAATTAATTACATGACAAATTTATTAGAAAAATCATTGATTATAGGTTTTGGAATTTTCACTTTATTAATTTTCTTTTCTTTAATTAGTCCTTTTTTAGATGATTTTGCAGATTTTAATAATAATGAAAAAAAAGATATAGAGATTTACACATCCTTTATTGATGAGATAGATCAAGCCATACTTTACATTATTGATAACCCAGAAGAATATTATCTCAAATATGTTGAATATCCAACAAATTTAAATATAACTTTTTATAATCAATATGCTAAATTTGATTTTATTATTAGTAATGAAAAACAAACTATAATTCTCTTTTATGAAGAAATTTTTAGCTATTACTTCTTTCATGATTTTTTACCTAAAGCATACCTCTTGAATGTTTCTTTCAATTCACATCGAATAAAAATTCAATTTATTGATTAATATCAAAAAATTAAGCTTATGAAACTCATTGAAAAGTATCTCCACATTTGTAGAAAATTTCATAATCTAATTTTACCCAAATTAAAATTTAAGGAATTAAGTGAAAGATATAAAAGGATATATAATGAAATTTATGATATTAGTGAAAATGACATTTATAAAGCTAATTTTGCAATATTCTTTATCTCATTTGGATTTTCTATAATTTCTTTATTCGTTTTTTCATCATTTCATCTTTTGATTATTATCTTCTATTCATTTCTGTTCTCTTTAATTCTATCCTATAAATTTAGCGTTTATCTTTTAAATGAAATCCGTAAAGAAGAATCTGTCATTAATGCTATGCTTTATATAATTAAAATCGACTTTTCTTTAATTCAAAAATCCTTAAATAATAAATCTGACTATTGTGTTAGTTTCATAGAATTAATAAAAAATTATAATCTTCCAATTTCAGATAATTTTAAAAAAATTTTAAAAAAAATTCATGAAGGAGAAATACCTGAAAAAGCACTTATAAAAATTATAACTCCTTCTGAAGATTTTAATAATTATTTAAATGAATTATTAACCAATAATTTCAACAATGAGTATACATTTGAAGATTTTAATGAAAATACACTAGAAAAAAAATTTAAAATCTATTTAAGAGAGGTAGAATCGAAATTAAGTATAATATTCTTTATTGGATTATTTTTTCCAATAGGATTATGCTTTCTTCTATTATTCCAATTAGTTAATCAAATTTTAATATTATTTCTTATTGCTATCTTCCTTTTCATACTAAATTTATTATTTAAAAAGTTTCTAAAACAAAATAATTTCTTAATAGGATTATTAGGTGAATATTCAAATTTAGATAAAAAAAGATTTCATGAATTTATCCTTTTTTTAAAAAGTTTTGCTAATAATTTAGCTAGAAATATATCACCAGAATATGCTTTCTTTAAATCTTATATTCAAAATAGAAATCTATATAATATAATAAAAGAGCCTTTAAAAAATCAAATTTCTTTACTTTTAAATATTTCTTGTTCATTCCAAGAAATGATTAAAAATTTAAAATTTGAATTAAATTCTATACGCTTTAGAATAATTTTAGATGCAATTGAGAAATTTATTAAACAGAATGCGTATTATTCTTCCGAAAAAATATTCGAAATTCTGACAATTTTATCAAAACATCAAAAACTGGAAAAAAAATTAGAAATAATAATCAAAGGAGAAAAATTTAAAGTCTTTTTTTTCTTATTTCTTCTGCCAATTATTACAGGAGTTATTGGGGGCATGCTTCCTTTTTTTATATTATTAACTAAAAATATAGAATTGACTAATAATTTCACATTTAATCTATTCTTTAATTCGAAGTATTTCAAAGATATAATCATTATTTTCTTGACTTTATTATCTACAATTTCGATTACTTCTTATTACTTTTTAAGAATTATTAATCAAATCAAGCAATTCTTTATAATTTTAATTGTGAACGTAGTATACTTTTTGACTTTTTCAATCTCATTTCTAAATGTACTGAATTTTGTATAGATACAATTAAAATTTAGTCTTACTAAGAGAAAAAAAAGAGATATATTAACTCAACAAATAAACATATACCAATGAAAAGATTTATTAAGTTTGAATAAAAGAAGAGAAGACCGAAAAAAGAGATATTAATAAAATTACTAAGATATACTAATGATTCTAACTTTTTTAATAAGGAATATAATGGAATTAGAAGAATTAAAAATAATAGAAAAGACATTAGTGTAACTAATTGATCAGCTGATATAACTGAATATATAAAAATTAAAACAAAAAAACTTAAGAAAAGAAAAATCTCAAATAATATTAAGTTAAATTCAAACATATCCATATTAGTTCTTAAAAGAATTATTTAAAGATCTTGTCTTATAAGTTTACAAAATATTAAATAAGAAAAAAAGCTGATAATTATTATGAGAACTTTAAAAATGAAAGGATTAAAATACAATAAGGGAAAATATGAATTATTTAATGATCGTTTTGTATTTTTTCCTCCACAAATAGTTGACATTCTTTCATCAATTTATGGGGAGGGTGTAAAATCTCTATTAGTTTGGCTTGGTAAAAAGGCGGGTTGGACGTTTATACAAAATTGGGATGAAAATTTAAAGCCAAAATCTTTAGAAGATTTAGTTAATCAATTTTGTAATATTTTAAGTAACCAAGGTTGGGGATCTTTTAGTCCTAAACTTATTTCTGAAGATTTGATTGTTATCCATCTTTATAATAATATATCAACAGAGTTAGAAAATAAATCAAAATATTTTTGTTATTTTATAACAGGATTATTAACAGGTTTTGGAGAGTTTGCTCTATATAGGGTATCAGTTTCTGAAAATGAATGTTGTCTTGAAGGTTTAAATTTAAACTATTGCGAATTTAAAATTGAAAGAATTGAATAAGTACGAGCTTTACCAGGGATCCCATTCTTCAGGATTTAATTCTTCAGTATCCTCATTCTCAAGATTTTTTTCCGAATTTTCGGTATTAATTGGATAAATATCAGTATTTATAGGGCTAGGCTCTTGTTCTTGTTGGGGAGTACTTTCAATTAAATCTAAATCCTCACCCATCACAAATGAATCTTCTCCAATGACTACATCTTTAAAAGCCGAAATTAAAGAGAGAAAATTAAAAAACTCGTCTTTATTCATTTCAACTCTTATTGATTGGTCTTTATTTAGAAGAGCGAGCTTAATAATCCTAACTTCACCACTAATTTCTACTGAAGTTATTTCTATGTTTTGATCCTTATTTTTTAAAAGAATTTTCCAAGAGGTCTCTCTTGTTTTTTCAATCTCCATCTCTTATTTTTCACATTAAAAAATAATTAAGCTTCATTAATTTAATAAAAATTCGTAAATTTAAAATTTTATATCTTAATTTATATACATTCTAAAAATCTATAACTACAAGAATTCAAATAAAAATTAATTCTTTATCAAAAATTTACTCAAATCATATTAATCCTTGAAAATTTTGAAATTAACTCGTTAGATGTAAATGAAAATAGAAGATTTTAGTCAATCTTATTAAAAGAAATTTAAAAATAAATCCATATAAAAGAAAAGTAAGAAATCAAACAGATAATCATAAGAGGAGGTCTGTACTGAACTAAAATTTGGAATTTTTTTCTAGCATTATTATATATTATAGTAAGAGACTTAATAAGATGTTTATCTTCCTTATAACCCTCTAATTCTGAAAAATTTAAAAATTTAAAGAATATTTTTATAAAACTTCTCTTAAAATGTGATAATTTAGAATTAGTATTGAAAAAGATCTCAAATGAATCATTATTTCTGAAAGTGCTGTTAATTGCAAAGTTTATAATGAAAATTAAAATGTATAATGAAGAGAATAATAAAAAGAAATAAGTTATCGAGTAAAAATTTAAAAATTTAACAGGGATTACAAAAAATATTAACATAAAAACTTTCCCATCACTTCCTCCGATAA
>JBHLNY010000295.1:0-4074 GCA_048941065.1 Promethearchaeota archaeon | reverse complement strand
TTTATAGTCGTTACAAATAAGATTCAATTTATCAATATATATCATAAATCCGGAGTTTTACTATTTTCTTATAATTTCAATAATATGAATAATGAAACAGAATCTAATATTTGGGGTAATATTCTCATTGGCTTAAATCATATACTTTCTGAATTTACTGAGAAATCTAGTCAAATTGATGTTCTTCAAACAAAAAATACCGATATAGTTGTTTATTACGATAATATAGGATTTGCTGTAGTTATTTCTACAAATAGGAAGAATGAAATATTAGAGAAAATAATGAAAGATTTTGCTATTGAATTCAAAATTAAATATAGTAATGAATTAATTGAAATTCAAGATTTAAACAAATTGATTAATATATCTGAATTTAATGAAACTAATCAATTAATTGAAAAATATTTTGAGATGTACTTTTAAAAGTTATACATTAAAGAATCTATTCCCTTTTTTAGTTTGATAAAAAACATTAAGACTCGTCTATAATCTTTTCTTAAAAGTGAACTCTTAAATACTTTTATACTATATAATCAAAACGCTATTAAGGTATGAAAAATAATTTTTTAAAAAAATATATAGTGTTGATGAATGTCATTGAAATTTTGTCCAAAATGCGGAAATAAATTAGAAACCGATTCTTTATTTTGTGATTCTTGTGGAGCAGATTTAAGGACTAGAAAAGAAGTTTCAAAAGTTGCTCCTACTGAGAGGATTGAGGCTCCCCGAGAACAACCTGTTAAAAAGGATATACCTTCAGGTGTAGAATATGGAGATTTCTGGCCTCGATTGGTAGCCATTATTATTGACGGAATAATAATAGGATTGGCCGGATGGATAATTTCATTCTTAATTTTCCTGCCAAATTTTATATATAACCCTTTAACGTTTAATAGATGGTGGTTTACATTTCCGTTCGACTGGTTAATTGGATTTCTATACTTTTGGCTCTTAGAAACTTATAATAATGGACAGACATTAGGAAAAGCAGCGTTAAACTTAAGAACTGTGGATGAAAAAACACTTGAGCCCACTACACCAGGAAAATATGCTATAAATAATATTCTAAAAAGTTCCGGTCTTCTATTAATCGACTTCTTAATTGGAATCATTATGAATTCAGGTCAACCTGAAAAACGACTAAGAGTAATGCAAAATGCCTCAGAAACTGTTGTAATATCGACAAAATAATACCATTTTCTAATTTAAAATTATTTCAAATTTTTAAATCCTCTTTTTTTTACTAATCATTAATTCTTTTGTATCTAAAAATTTATAAATATAAGTTTCTATGAATAACCTCAAAGAAGATAATATCATCTTTCAAAATAATAAATTAAACTAATTTGATAAAATGGGACAAATAAATTATCAAGATTTAGAGTGGGCTAATGATTGGAAAACGATTGTAAAAATCTTTGATACCATTGACAATTTAAAATCATTATTTAAGCACTTAGATGTTTCATACTTACGTGAGGTTCAACAAAAAATTTTAATTTTAAATCTTGAAAAATATGTGTGGTCTTTACAAAATTATATAATTGAGAAATATTCAAAAGATTAAGATGGAAAAGGAATAACAGTTGATATTTCTGATCAAATCTTAGTTTTCACTTACTTTTTTGAATTTTAGAATTTCACCTAAGCTCACTAATCATAAAAGATAATATTATATAGCTTGACAATTAACCCTTTTATTAATTACTAAATTATGATTTAAAAATGACAAGTCAAGAATTTATAGAAAAAGGTGAAATTCCACAGTTTAGTAAATCACAAAAATGGAGCTTTGGAATGGGAAGCTTTGCACAATGGTTCATTAATTCAGCATTTAATCTATGGGTGTTTACATTCTACTTTTCAGCAGTTAAATTAGATATTGATTGGATTATGCTTGCATATATAATATGGACTTTATGGAATGCTATAAATGATCCGCTAATCGGTTATTTATCTGATCGAACACATACTAGATTTGGTCGTCGAAAACCATTTATCCTAATAGGAACAATACCCATCTTAATATTAGAAATTATTATATGGATGCCACCTCTTAATAGTGATTTTACTAAATTTGTATATCTTCTTATTATGCTTTTTTGCTACGATACTTTTTATTCAATGGTCAGTTTACCATTTGATGCTCTTTTTCCAGAATTATACACAACTGTTGAAGATAGAGCTGAAGTGAATTCAATTAAACAGATTCTTTCGGTAATAGGATTGATATTTGCTGCCTTAATACCAGGAATTTTTATTGAAGTTGAGGAAATAAGTGGATATTTTATTAATGGAATTGTAACTACTATAATTGTAGGTCTATCGTTATTTGTTGCATTAAAATGGGGAGTTCTTGAACGTGAAGAATTTAAATTGGATTATCAACAACAATTTAGTTTGTTCCATAGTTTAAAATATACGCTTAAGAATAAAGGTTTTGTTCTTTACACTATCATGTTCTTCTTATACGAATATATTCTATTATTATTAGCAACTATAGTTCCTTTATTTGGTAAACATGTTATAAAAACTTCTACAACGTTTGAAACAACAATTATAATGGGTATATTATATATCATAGGAATTCTGAGTGTTATTATTTGGAGAAAACTAGATCTTAAAATGGGTAGTAAAAAGGGATATGCAATTTCAATGATTGCATATTTCATTGCTACTTTACCATTTTTGTTTATAAGTGGAGAAAATGCATATCTTTATTCAGTAATAACAGCAGTTTTTATGGGACTTGGATTTGGAGGTATGTTATATTTCATATATCTTATTATCGCAGATATCATTGATGAAGATGAACTAAAAACTGGAGTTAGACGCGAAGGAGCCTTCTTTGGTATTACAAACTTCTTTATGAGACTTTCAATGATTTTTTCAATATTAACAGTTGGCATTGTATTTACCCAGACAGGGTGGGAAGAATATGAAGCAAATCCAGGAATTAATGTTATAAATGGATTAAGAGTCCTTTTTGTTATATTTCCTGCTATTTCACTCGCTATTACAGGTATTTGCTTATTATATTATCCCTATCCAAAATCCCGAGTTGAGGAAATTAAAGAAAAATTGTTGGAGCTACATAAAGAAAAGAAAGAAAGAGTGGTTATTAAATAAAAAATGATATGATAATATAATTATTAAATTATTTTTTTTTAAAAAAGGTTAAATTTTAAGTAGTGCTTGATCTAAATCCTTAATTAAATCATCAGGGTCTTCCAATCCAACAGAAAATCTAAAATGTGTGTCAGACATGCTCATAACTCGTTTTTCCCAGGATGCAAGATCCCACCCGGTCATAACAGAAGTGTATTCTATTAAAGATGTTGTATCACCTAAAGAAACTCCTACTTTAATGAACTTAAGGGAATCTATAAATTTATAACTTGCCTCCATAGATTCTAACTCAAATCCAATCATTCCTCCAAAATTCTTCATTTGCTTCTTAGCAATTTCGTGTTCAGGATGAGATTCTAATCCTGGATAAACAACCTTTGTTACTCTTGGATGATCTTCTAAAAAATTAGCGATTTTTAGAGCGGTTGAGGAATGGCGTTCCATTCTAAGGCTTAATGTTCTACAACCTCGTAATATTAGCCAGGCATTAAAAGGACTTAAAACAGGTCCTTGTAACTCCATCCAAAAATACCTAATATTTTGTAATTCATTCTTTGAACCAATAATTGCCCCACCGAGAGCATCTCCATGACCATTAATATATTTTGTTAAACTTTCAACAACAAAATCTGCTCCTAGTTCGAGTGGTTTTTGTAATGCTGGCGATGCAAAGGTATTATCAACAATACATTTTCCCCTCTTCTCGTGAATCAAATCGGAATTTTTTTGAATATCGATTATATCAATGGTTGGATTAGCAGGTGTTTCAATGAAAATCAATTTTGTTTGATCATCGATTGCATTTTTTACATTCTCTATATTTCGCATGTCAATAATTCTTGGCTCGATACCCATTTGTGGATATAAATTCATAAAAAGTCTGTATGTTCCTGTGTATTGATTTTTATGCATAATAATATTTGGAATTTGTTCGGGATGGCTCTG
>JBHLNY010000294.1:0-4085 GCA_048941065.1 Promethearchaeota archaeon | reverse complement strand
CGACAATAATATTATAAATTATTGAAAAGATTTCTCAAAATAAGCTATTAAGGTATTAACATTTTTCTATTAATTTTAAGATTAATAATTAACTTTATATATACAGTAGAAATAATATTGATGTTAATGGATTTCGAGTGGAAAATCTTTGATAAAAATATGAAATTAATGGTGCCTATTAGGGTTGAAAAATCGAAGCAATGAATACCAATTTAATATTGATAAATTTTATAAAAATTATCTTAAAGGACCTAGAATTTTTAATAATCGGGACGCATTAGAATCATCATATATTCCAGAAGAACTACCACACAGAGATATTCAAATAAAGGATATTGCTGAAAAAACAGCGTGTGCTTTATTGGGAGATACTCCACCAAGTTTTCTATGTTATGGGATGACTGGTACTGGTAAAACTGCAACTATAAGATATGTGAGTCAAAAATTAGCACAACAATGCTCAGAGCTAAAACCTTGGTGGATTTATATTAATTGTAATATTGTATCTACTCCTTATCGTATTTTAGCTCACATTTATAACTCAATTTCAAGAGGTGAGAAGATCCCTCCAACTGGTCTTCCAAAAGATATTATTTTCAAAAAATTACTTGGATTGCTAGATTCGAAAGTTAGGAATTCAATCTGCTTTTTAGTCCTAGATGAAATAGATATTTTAGTAAATAAAAAAGGCGGAAATGAGATATTATATGATCTCACTAGACTAAATGAAAATTTAGATAAATGTAGAACAAGTATAATTGGAATTTCAAATAAATTAAAATTTCGAGAAAATTTAGATCCCAGGATATTATCAAGTTTAGGGGAGGAACATATAGTTTTTCCCTCCTATAATGCGAGTGAGCTTAGAGATATCCTAAATAGTAGAGCAACAATAGCTTTTCATGAAGGTGTGATAAAGGATGGTGTCATACCCTTATGTGCGGCTTTAGCAGCTAAAGAAAATGGAGATGCTAGAAAAGCACTTCAATTGCTAAGAAAAGCAGGAGAGTTGGCTGAAAGAAGACAAAATAAAGTGATTACTTCCAAATATGTTGAAAAAGCTCAAGCTGATTTAGAAAATGATTATATTATTGAATATGTAAAAGGAATTCCACTACAAGCACAACTTATCTTAACAGCCATATATTTAATTTCAAAATTTAGCCCGGAACACATTATTATTTCTGGAGATATCTATGAGCTTCATTCAGAAATAAGAAGAATGATACCGGGGATTAGACAATTAACAAAAAGAAGAATAAGTGATTATATAAATGAATTAACGTTAGCTGGAGTAATATCTGCTGAAGTTAAATCAATGGGTCATTATGGAAGAACTAAAATAATTAAATTAGATATTGAAATAAATTTATTAGAAATGGTACTTTCTGAAATTGACAAAATTAGAGGTATTTTAAGTTATAGACCAATTTTATTACAATCTGATAAAGTTAAAATAAAGGATAATATTTTTAAAAAGTTAATTTAAACTGTAAATTCCCATTTATCAATATTAGAAGCAATTTCTTTGAGAAAAGTCTCAGCAGAATTTGGATTTTTTTCTTTTAAAAGTAGGAATAATTTAGTCAAATGCTTACAAAATTTCTTATTCTCTGCTCTTCTAGTTTCAAAATCGTGACAATTATGTTGTAAAGTTTTATTGTAAATATCTATTTTAATATGATAGGATTCTTCTTTTAACCCTGAAACTTTAGCTTTAATTCTTCCTTTCGTAGGATCAAACTCAATTATATCAAATGCCGTATTAGATACTGAAGCAGCTCTATTTAATGTTCCTTTATCTAAGAAAGCTTTAATTAGAACATTAAAATTTGTGGTTGCACTAGTTTCAATATCTCTTTCTATTATGGTTATTTTTTCCCTAGAATTTATTTTCTCTAATATCTCAAATTTTCTTTTTTTTTGCCAGTCTATTAAGTTTTGCCTTAGTTTATTCGACAATTTAAGATTATTTTTAGCATCTATTATTAAGGATTTATTTTCAATACATCTATTGATAAATAAAATTGCCTCTTCTGGTGAAAAAAGGAAAAATTCAAATGATATTTTAAATATTAAATCATTTTGCGAAATATAGGGAAGATCTATTATTTTCCAAATATACATTAACAATTCTGAATTATTGTTGCGAGGAATAGCAAAATTCGTTAGAACTCACCTTTCATTATAATAATTTAATAGTTATTTATTATTTTTTAAGTTTAATTCAAAGCTTTTAAAAGTGTCAAGTTCAATAATAGGAACTATTCCTGGAGTTGGATTAATTCCAAAACTTTTCATAAAATCTGTTTGGATTTGAAAACAACCTGAATTAACTAAAGTTACATTTCTGTACTTGCCAATTCCATTGATATGTATATGTCCAGTATGGAATATCTCAGGAATTTTATCTATTACTAGCCAATCCTTATCCGTTGGTGCAATTTGTGTCTTTTTTCCATAAATTGGAGCTAAATGCCTACATATAAGTAATTCTTTCATTGTTTCAATGGGTTTATTATTTTCAAGTTCTGGGATTAATATATTCATATCAAGTATACTATCTCCATGATACACTAATGTATTAACATTATGAGTTTGAATAATAGAAGGATTTCCTATTCTTTTAAATCCAATATTAATCAAATCTTCCATGTATTTTTTAGGGACTGAAGGTCTAGGAAGTGCATTCCTTACAGGTTCATGATTTCCCGGGCTATAAAATACTTCTATGTATTCTGGAATTTCTGAAAATAATTCTGATGCTTTTTTAAATTGATTATATATATCTGGTATTACGAGATCATCCCGTTGTGATGGATAAACCCCAATCCCGTCAATTAAATCTCCATTAATTATTATATATTTTATTTTTCCGGCAATTTCTCTTAAATTTTTATTTCCAATTTTACCATTCAAGAAATTTAAGAATCTTTTTAATAATGATTCTTCAAATTCCCTGCTTCCAATATGGGTATCTGAAATTAAAGCAATTGACAATGGATCGGGTGATTTATTTGGTTGAAAATCAGTTGGTATATCTATTTTTGAGATATATTCACCATAAATTATTCCACTTTTACCTTTTTCTCCAGGATTATAAGTCCCTGCAACATATACTAATTGATCATTAAGAGTTCTTTCTACTATTTTCACATTATCTTGATTTTCTGAATCATTCCTGATTAAAACATTGATTTTACCTGTAAGATCTTCTAAAACTAAAAAAAAGTTGCTTTTTTTAGTCTTTCGGATTTCGCTTACCATCCCTATTACGGATACTTCAACCTTATTGGATATTCTTAATATATTGTTAATATTATGTGCAGACAAGACATCTGGTCTTTTTCTCATTAATGTTCGCAGTTTATTAAATTTATCTAAAGTTAGATCATAAAAATCTCTATATTCTCCATGTGTGTATAATTTTCCAGTTGGATCTTTTAAAATTTCATAGTTAGAATCATATTCTTTCGCAACAGGATAAAATACTAGTGATGACTTTGTACTTTCATATGATTTCTTTCTCTCTATTTCTTCAAATTTGGGGAGTTCTTTAGGAGAATCTGCAAAAGTAGTTCTAGGTTTTATTATTTCGAGATTATTTTTAAATTCTGGAAGCTGGCTAATAATTCTTTGATTTTCTGTTGTATTTCTACCAAATTTATCTTTAGATTTTTCTATATTTGCTATGTCTAAAGTTTTATTTTCTTCAGATTTTGTAGATTCTTCCTTTAATAATGTTCTTCTCAAAACTTTTTGTATTTCTGTATTGGAAATTTGTTTTAAAATATTTGAGGTTAAATGGCTATCAAAGTTGGGAATAAAACTTGTATCCTTAATGATCTGATCTACATTTTTTATTGGATCATCTAAACTTAAGAAAAGATCCAAAATAAAGGGAGTAACATTGATGCCCGAACTAATTAATTTTTGCAAAATTACTTTTTTTTTATCAATATTACTTTCTTTCAAAATAATACCGTTTAAAATTGAATTATTAATATTATTGAAGGTTAAAATTAAATTATTTATTATTAAAGTGAAAACATATTTACCTTTAATATAAAAAGACTGTGATAAAT
>JBHLNY010000293.1:0-4095 GCA_048941065.1 Promethearchaeota archaeon | reverse complement strand
GGTAAATAAAGAAGATTAAAATTTGAGAAGGGATAATAATTTATTATTATAATCGGTATAAATTTTTAGAATTTTACATTATCTGAAATATGAAATTGTACAAGAATGAATCTGAATTAGCTGTTGATCTTGTTAAAAAAGCTTATAAAATTCCAGAATGGTTCAAAGAAAGAGGATTTAAAAAATTTGAAAAACGAGATCAATCACCAGTTACTTTAGCGGATCTAGCAACTCAAATTTATATTATTTCAAAAATTAAAGAATCTTTTCCTGAAGATAAAATAATTGCTGAAGAAGAGGGTTCATTTATTAATTCAAAAACCGAGAATGTCATAACTAAATGTTTTTCGGACTTAGAAATAGACATAGATAATTTCCATGACACGGTTAATTATCTAGGACCAGAATCCAATCGTGCATGGAGTATAGACCCAATAGATGGGACTCAAGGATATATCGAGGGTCTTTCATATGCGATTGGAATTGGATTTATGGTGGAATCTGACCCTAAAATATGTGCTATTTCTGTCCCAAATTATAATGAAGAAGGATTGGCAATATTTTCTGCTATAAAAAATATAGGGACTTATGCATCATATGGAAGAAGAGAATTTAAAAAGATAAAAGTAAGTAATCAAGATTCGTTAAAAGACGCGATATTATGCCATTCGTTACATTACGATAAACCATGGGTTTTAGAATTTGCGAAACAAGTAGGAATTAATAAATTAATAAGAATTGATAGTATGTTGAAGTTCTGTAAAATTGCTGATGGCAGTGCTGATTTATACATTAAACCAATTGATTTGGAACATTCTTTTACATGGGACTTTTTACCAGGAGATTTGATAGTAAAAGAAGCAGGAGGAAAAGTAACTGATTCAGCTAATAGACCAATTTGGTTTGAAGGTAATAACTTACGGTGGACTGAACCTGCAATTATTGCTTCTAATGGTTTAATTCATAATAAAGTTGTAAATCATCTCAAGAAAATGCAAATTTAAATAAACGCATTTGCTTAACCTTTGCATTTTGTTGAAAATTCGAAAATCTTATACCTATTAACCTTACTTTCTTGTTATTATCTTTAAATTCCTTATATAAATCTAAAACTATGTTTAATGCTTTATCTTTATCTCTTATCGGAATTGTTAGGGTTTTTGCTCTTGTATATGTTAAAAAGCCTTCAAATCTTATTTTTAATGTTATCGTACGGTAATAAATATCATTATTTTCTAAAGTTAGATGAATTTTATTATTTATCTCTTCCATTTTTTCTAAAATGATTTGGAAGTTATCTGTATCCTCATAAAAAGTCCTTTCCTTACTAATTGATTTTCTTTCTTCATCAAATTCTTTTACTTCTCTATTATCAATTCCATGTGCTATATTCCAAACCCACATACCATGTTTTCCAAAAAGTTCAATCATTTTATGTAAGGGTGTCCTAATTATATCACCAATCGTTCTAATTCCTTTATTATTAAAATATTTTTTAGATTTTTTTCCTATACCAGGAATTTTCGTTATATCCATTGGATACAGGAATTCTAACATATCCTTAGGTATAACTATCGTTGTTCCATTAGGTTTATTATGATCTGAAGCTATTTTTGCCAGACTTTTAGTATGAGCACAACCAATTGAAATTGTTATTCCAACTTTTTTATAAATCTCATCTCGAATTTCATCAGCCAAATCTCCAGCTTCCTGAAAATTAGTACAAATATCTGTAACGTCTAAATATGCCTCATCTAACCCAATTTTTTGATAATGATTAGGAGTATACCCTTTCAAAATAGTATGAATACTGTCTGAAGAAGCCTTGTATTTATTGAAATTAGGTCTTAAATATATCCCATGTGGACACAATTTAAAAGCTTGAGAAATTGGCATACCAGAATGAAGTCCAAATTCACGGGCTTCATATGAACATGTTGATACTACACCTCTTCCTTTACCTCCCCTTGGATCTGCTCCAATAATAACTGGTTTCCCTCTATATTCTGGATTATCTCTGATCTCCACAGCAGCAAAAAAACAATCTAAGTCGCAATGTAAAATTATACGAGGCATTATATTAAATTATAAAATTGAAATCTTTCAAGCATCTAAAAAATATATAACAAGTTAAGTATAATCAGAATAGATTTAAAAAGAAAGACTATTAAAAATTTTTAAAGTATATCTAATAATCAAAACCTTAACAAAACAACCTCTTTAAAATTTCGGATTATATTTTTAACTCAGATTTAATTATTAAAATTATGGTAGGAAGTAAAGAAGATCAACTTAGATTGGAAGTAGTTGAAGGAGCGAAAGCAATTTTTACGAAAGGATTAGTTGAGGCTGGAGAAGGAAATATAAGCACGCGAATTGTGAAAAAAGATGACTTTTTCATTACACCATCATTTAATCAATATGATACTTTGAAAATAGAAGATATTGTTCACATGAGTCTTGATGGCACTACAATAAGCGCTAAAAAGCTTCCTTCAACTGAAGTAAAACTCCATATATCAATATATAGATCTCGGCCAAAAGTACAATGTGTAATCCATACGCACTCAACTTTTGCAACAATATTATCTGTTGTAAGAAAAAGTATCCCTATAATAATGGAAGAGCAAGTTGTTTTCTTAGGTGGATCTGTGGATGTTGCTCCCTTTGGAAAAGCTCATACAGACGAGATTGGAGAAACTGCTCTTCAAGCATTAGGTATAAAGAATGCTGCGCTATTAGCGAACCATGGTGTAATTGTATGTGGCAAATCTATAGCTCACGCTGTTAAATTTGCTGAATTAGTAGAAAAACTGGCAAAAATCTATTGGGGATCATTACAAATAGGTGAACCTAAGGTGATTTCTAAAGAGCATGCTGAGAGGTTTCAAAAACATTTCGAAAGTTTATTTGCTAATTACCCTCGTAGTATGAAAAAAAATTTTTAAATCTTTTTAGAAATTGAATAACAATGTTAGAATTAGGTATAAGTTCATTAGGGCATATTATCGAATATGGACTTTCGGGTAAATATGAAAGTTTGTTTGATTTAATACTTAAAGCGTCAGATGATTGTCTCAAATTTGCTGAAGAAAATGATATAAGTGTCGTAGAGTTGGTATTAGATCCTCCTGAAGTTTTTAGTAGTGAAAATCAACAAACATTCATTAATATAATTAATTCCTATTCACTAAAAAAACAAATTCATGGTCCCTTTATTGATGTAAACCTTTGCTCTCATAATTATGAGATTTCTAAAGCATCTATAGAAACTTATCACAATACAGCAAAAATATGTAAAAAAATTAGAGCAAAATTAATGACAATTCATCCCGGGTTAGCTAATTTTCTGATAGATTCTATTAGGGAATTTAATAAAATCCAACTAGCTAATACAGTTAGAACACTTTTAGAAATCACAAATAAAATGAATATTACCATTTGTATCGAGAATATGCCAAAGAATTGTAAAATAATGACAGATGAAAATAATATTGAAGAAGTCTTTCTTAAAATTAATCGCGAGGATATTTACCTTACTTATGATACAAGCCACTTTTACACTTGTAATGGTGATGTGAAAGAGCTTTGGGAAAAATTTTATAATAAAGTAAAAAATGTTCATCTTGTAGATAATTTCAGTAGAAATTCAGATACACATCCACCACTTGGAACTGGAAAGGTTAATTTTGGTGAAATTTTTGAAATAATAAAGAACTATAATTATAATGGACCATTAATTATTGAATTATCATCGTCAAAAGAATTAACTCAAAGTATTGCGTTTATACATAATTTCTTCTAACAGACTAAAAAAAAATTTTAAATTAAAATCTGGAATAACTTTTTTAAAAACTCTTCTTTGATAGATTTTATAATGCCAATTATATCTTTGCAAATTAGTGATGATTTATTAGAAAGATTCGAAAAAGTCCGAAATATGAGTGGATTTAACTCCAAAAGTGAAGCACTAAGAGATTCAATAGTAAATTTCATTGAAAAATATGAAAAATTTGAGAATTTGGAAGGATATAAAATAATGGCTATAACTCTTGTATATCCTTTTAAAGATTTAATTTTTGATCAGATCTCTGA
>JBHLNY010000292.1:0-4099 GCA_048941065.1 Promethearchaeota archaeon | reverse complement strand
CATGAAACTGGCCATGCTCTTGCTTACTTAATAGTAGGAGGTATTTCTGACATTGAAATACATGTTAATCCTTTTACTGAATCATATGTTTCCTGCAGCTATGTTCCTACAGAAGTCTTCCCTTTTACAGGAGCCATGGGACCACTCTTTAATCTCTTATGTTCTTCTATTCTAACCCTTGTACTATGGCGTAAACGTAATCCTAAGCTTCTGCCATTACTTATGTGTGCAGGAACAAATTTTATAGTAGAAGGCGTAGGAATTTTTATTGATATTGCGGATCTCCCCATGTTATCTGATTGGGGAAAAGTGATGGAGATCGGAGGAGTATCACCTATTATAATGAGTATTATTGGTGCTATCTTTATTATTATCGGGAGTACCATAATGCTCCTTCTAATTCCGTTAGTCAATGTTTCTTCGCATGATTCATACTGGAGGCGAGTTTTAATATTGAGTGGATCTATATTATATTTTACTTTTTCTGTATTTTATGTATCCATATTTGTTCCAAATTTATTAGAGAATAAATTGATTCCCCTCTTTTCAGCTATAGGATTTACTGTCTTACTTATGGCACTTTACAAGCCAGTTTTTCCGTTCTTAGATCGATTATCACATACTGAAACGTCAATGGTTGATTGGTCTGCCATTGTAATTGCATTTGGGGCTGCTCTTGCTATCATTTTGGTGGATTTAATTTTCTTTTACTAATTTTTTTTCTAACAACACCCACATAATAACAGTTTCATGAATTTCATTAATACTCAATACCTCAATATATTAAATTAGAGGTTATAAATAGTTATGTTTATGGAAAAACTATTGAATCTGTTCTTTTAGACAATTTTTATAAATACTTAAAAACGATTTCAAAATCAGAAAAATCAAATGGTTTTAGAATATAACCATCCGCATTTCCTAGATTTTTCTCTACTTCCGATCCGGGAATCGCTGTTAAGAAATAAACCGGTATATCTTTAAATTTTTTATCCTTTTTAATCATATCGCATATTTCATAACCAGAAATATCAGGTAAGATTATATCAAGTAAGATTAGTTTAGGTGTACTTGCCCTCAATTCCTCGATACCTTTCGTTCCACTAACTACACCTTTACATGTAAAACCTTTACTCTCAAAATAACTCGTCAATAAGCGAATCGTGGCTAAATCATCTTCAATTAATAAGATATCATATTGAGTTTGAGTTTCTTCTACTTTAATTTTATCGAGGATATTAATGATTTTATTTTCTAAAAGCATACTTTGGTCAAATATATTTTTAATCGTCGATAATATTTCTTCATCTAACTCTTCCCTATAATTTTCAAGAAGAAGTTGGCTAAATCCCTTAATGCTTGTTAATGGTTCCTTGAGAGCATGAGAAATGTTGGATATCATTTTCTCATCCATTTTATGGATACCAGAGCTGATTATATTCGTTTTTTGCTCTATAAAGTGATCAACACTATCCCTAATCAGTTTTGAAATGGTAGTATAATTATGGCTTCTTATAAATTCCTGCCATCTTTCTTTTGTATTCTCTGACACATATAAAGATATTCTCTCTTTGTCCCTATCGTAGATTTTTTCACCTTTCAGCCACTTTTTAAACCCCTCAGTTATTTTTTCTTGCCAAATAGCATATTTACCTGTTTCATCTTCATATTTTATCATCAATTTCTTAGCTTTTTCACTTTCTAAATCAAGATTATCAATTTCTTCATCAGATAAAATCCGTTTATCGTTATTTTCAGCTTTTAATTCGTTTGTATTCTGAGAAATATTACCCATCTCTTAGTTATGAAATGAAGATTTGTTATTTTCTAAAATTTTTTGTAAAAATAATTTTTTACATTATTTTCTTTATCATATTTTGTAATTTTTTATCTCTTATTAAAATTTTTTCACAGAATATACAAATCTTTTTGATTATAATGTTAATTAAATGTAGTCAAACTTTGTAACTATATGTTTGAAAACAAACCAATTCATTAAAAGGCGAAATTTAATTACTCTATTTTTTATTATTTAAAATTTTAAATATTGGTTCAAAATCCGAGAAATTAAAAGGTTTTAGTATAACTCCATCAGCTTTTCCTAAATTCTTTTCTACTTCAGATGCTGCTATCGCAGTTAAAAAATATACAGCAATATTCTTATATTCATTATCTGATTTAATAGTTTCACAAATTTTATATCCATCTAAATCTGGTAAAATTATATCTAATAAAATTACTTTTGGAATTGCGTTCCCTAATTCTTCCAATCCTTTTGACCCACTTACAACTCCTTTGCATCTAAAGCCACGACTTTCAAAGATCTGTTTTATTAATCGAATTGTGGCAAGATCATCCTCGATTAATAACACATCATATTCAGTCTCTACTTTGATATTGTCTAAAAAGCCAATAATTTTATTTTCAAGAAGTATACTCTGATCAAAAATGTTTTTTACTGTATCTAATATCTGTTCATTTAGTTTATCCTTATAATTCTCAAGAAGTAATTGTGAATATCCTTTTATCGATGTTAATGGTTCTTTTAATGCATGAGAAATATTAGTGACTTTAAGAGGATATATTTTAAATAAATCACTTTCATGCTGGACTTCTTTGGATTCTATAAAAAATTCTACAGCTTTCCTTATCAGTTTAGATATTGTTGAAGTCTCATTATTTTTTATATATTTTAACCATTTATTTTTAGTATCTTCTGAAACGTATAACGAAATGCGCTCCTTATCTCGTAAATAGATTTTCTCGCCTTTCAACCACTTCTTAAATCCTTCTGTTACAATACCTCGCCAAATAGCATATTTACCTGTTTCTTTTTCGTATAAAATCATTAATTCTTTGACTTTATCACTATTTAAATCTACTTTTTCCTCATCTACATTAAAAAATTCCTTGAGGGAATTATTTTCATTTTTTTCTGCTGCTTCCCGCAAAGCTTTCTCTTTTTGATTGATTAATACCTCACCCAATAAAATTTGCGAAGGATGATATTACCTTAATATTACTATTTTTATAAACGAAAAAATAATAAATTCGAGTAATTTAAATTTTTACACAAACAAAATCTTTAAAAAGACTATCTCGAAATATAAAAGTTTTTTAGATTGTGGATTTTTCAAAAAGTAATGAAATTGATTTTTGTGCAAAAAATTAAGTCTATTACCATAAAAGATTTCTAATTTTTATCTTTAGATTCATCTACCTTTATAACTAAAAATGTTTTATTTATCATACTAAAGAGGTTCAATAAAAGAACGATTAATTATGAATTTAAAAGATCCAAAATTAACTGCTCTTCAATTTAATGAATAAATCAATAATCAAGATATAAAAGGACTTTCAAGTCTAATGACTGAAGATCATATTTTTATAGATCGTAAAGGAGATCGCTATGGAGATATGGTTAATGGGTGGATAGATTTTTTCAAAAATTTCCCAACATATAAAAATTATTTTACCAGAGTTGAATCACGTGATAATTTAGTAATTCTAATTGGATATGCCAAATGGTCTAAGGACTCTTTAGAAGAAGATCATGCAATCTGGACCGCAGGAATTGAAAACGATCTCGTCACTGAATGGTGCATTTACGAAGATACAGAAGAAAATCGAAAAAAATTTAATATCATCTAAGAGTAAAGAGATAAATTTATTTAACTCCTAATCAAATCTCATATTTGGAGTTCAAAATACTCCATTATATTTTTCATGAAGCTCTCCGATTATGATATCTAGAAGAGGATTGCGGTCAATTTCAATATACTCTAATTTTGATGGAAACACCGTATAGTCTTTAATCTCGGAGATCTTATTTTCAGTTATAAGTAAATGGGTTAAACTTTCAAGGTTTTCAAGACCTTTAACTTCAGTAATATCATTTCCATCTAAATGCAATTCTTCTAGATTCTTAAGCTTATCCAATCCTTTAATTTCCCTAATTTTGTTAAATTACAATCCTAATACCCGTAAGTTTTCCAACGTCTCTAAACCTTTAATTTCTGAAATTTGACAATTTGAGAGCCGCAATTCCTGTAGGTTCACTAAATTTTCAAGCCCTTTTATTTCTGTTATTTTATTTTCA
>JBHLNY010000041.1:0-17298 GCA_048941065.1 Promethearchaeota archaeon | reverse complement strand
CTTATCTCCAATTTAAATGGTTTTAATTTAGAAAAAACGTCTAAAATGGCAACGGCAATGTCATTTCTAGAATGTAAAGAGATTGGTGTTCGCGAAGGATTACCTAATAGTCTTCAAGAATTAGAAGAATTTGTAAATAATAATCTAATCAAACAAGTAGTGTCAAAAATAGTCTAAGTTCAAAATTTTTCAAGAATAATTAAATTTTAATTTTTTAAAGTATTATTTATTTCATCTTTAGGCGCTCTTAGTATAGTGGTAAGTATGCCAGGTTGCCAACCTGGCGACCCGGGTTCAATTCCCGGAGGGCGCATATTTTTTTTCTTAAGGTTAATACTTAATTGATTTTAAATATCTAATTTAAAATCTTTCAAAAAGTAACCTCCTGGTATAGTCTAGATATATATCTACGTATATCTCTTAAATCGTGAAATCCACCTTTCACGAAATTAAGAAATATTTATTATGTAAATACAGTAGTATTAGCAAAACTAAGTAAAATATAAAGAAAAAGTGTAATTTGATTATTAAGATTGACATGAAGGTATTGATGCTATATTTTTGACTAAAATAATTATAATAATCTACTTAAGCAAAAACATGACTTGAGTTTTTAGCTTTTCGGGTGTAGTTTGTGCTGGATCATCTAAATATATCTCATAAGCAACACCCGTTGTTTCGTGTCCATTATCCGCAACCCATTGAGAAAGCTCATTATAAGCAGGTTCAATATCATTGTAAGGTCCTGTGTATAGACATGTAGCGAACTTTCCAGAAGGGATCTCACTTGGTTTTATATTATTTTTATCAGGTAATTCTTTCAAAACAGGAAATCCAATTTCAACTTCCAAATTTTGCATGTCCATGTTATAGTAGGCAGCAAATGGGGGACCTACAGGGCAGTCTCCCAATTCTCCAAGATATTGAGCAATTTCTCCAAAAACTTTTCCCATGACTTGGGGTAATTCTTGAACTGAAGTTTTAGTATGAACTGATAACGTAGGTTGCCTTTTTCTTTCATTTATCTCACAATTATAACCCACTATTTCTCACCTTAATTTTTCTTTAAGTTTTTTTACGATTTAGATAATTGAAAATTCAATTATGTATTTTGGGGTAAAATTACTTTAATCTCAAAAATTTAACTTAATAATTTAAAATTATGACTGTTATAGATTTATGGTTTTATAAAAAAACATCATTAATTATAGAAATCCAAGGAGATCAGAGACCCCGTTTATATGAGGAACATCAACTTTAAAATAATTTCCAACAATTTCAATTAAAAATTTCAAATAAGGTATTTTTATATGTTCTTCATAGACTTTTGCTATATGGTCAATGAGTAATTTAGACGTAATGGCTTTTTTTTTTTGGGTTTCTATAAGTTCTGCGATAATTTTTGAATATTCGTAGGCTTTATGGATTTCATTCCTTATGAAGATTAAACCAGTCATTAAATCATATTCCGATAAAAATTTTTCAGCAATAGCTTTTTCTCCTTCAATCTTCTTAGGATCTATTGCTTTATCTCTATCTTGTATTATATTTCTTCCTTCAAAAATTACATAATCTTTATAATTTTTTTTATTAGTCTTATATTCCTCTTTTGAAAGGATTGTAATATCAATATGAAATGAATTTTGCATGATATATTTAAAGAAATTAGTAATATGATTATATAGAAAGTCTAGATCAGAGATAATTATTACTTTTCTGCCTAGATATGTTGCTCTAATAACATAGGCAATTAAAATAGCAGGAATATTAATTTTAATCAAATCAAAGTCAATTGATTTAGTTTCTGGAACTATAGTTTCTTCGGTTGCAGATGTTGATGAATCAGCTGGTAACTGAATCTCAAAATCTGCCATGAAGTAATCTCTTATTTGCATATTTTTATCTACATATGCGATAAATGAATGTTCACAAATCATACCTATAGCAATATTTACTGCCAGCAATCCCTTTGAAACATTTTTTACTGCATCTTCTTCAATCTCTATTTTTCCTCTTGCTGAACAAGAAGGACATCGAATTTCAAGTTTTGCCATTTTATACTATAGTTAAGTAAATATTGAGTATTTATTTAAATTGAAAATTTCTATTATAAATTAATCTTTCTTATTTATATATTAAATATTATAATACTAATATATAGATTTTCCATCTATCTTTTCCAGAGGGTCAATGTAAATAATTCTTTAATATTTCTTTACTCTAGCATATTTCTTTTCTATAAGATTTGCAATAAGTAAACAAATTACAGCACTAAAATTTTCAGCTGTTAAGAAAGCAAGTGCTTGGTTTAAAAATAATACACAGATAAAGTAAGAACTAAAAAACATCGCGATAAAAATTACACAAGTTATTAGCAGAGGTTTTGTTATCGGAAAAGCTAAAAATCTCCTCAATTTAGAACGTTTTTTCTTTGATTTTTGAAATTGGCTTCTTAATTTTTCCCTCCTTTCTACTTGAGCATAACTTTCAAAAATTATTATCGTAGAAAAAAATAAAGCAACTGTGATTCCTATAGGAATTAATATCACTACAAAATAATTTCCAATACCTAAAAGATATTGAGCTATAAAAATAAAAAATACCTGGAACATACCACACATCCCTAATAGTAGCATGGCAATTCCAAAATGCTCCTTTGAAATCCAACGAATTCTGATTGGCATCTTGATCTTAACATTTATTTTTAGTGGGCCCGGCGCGATTTGAACGCACGACCTTCCGCACGTCAAGCGGACGTCATACCAGGCTAGACCACGGGCCCTTGATTTAATTTCAATATTTAAAATATCGAACTTAGCGATATGTATTTTATTTTATTAAAAAATAAATATTTTATTAAAAATTATTTACTCTTACAAAAATTTTAAACAATAATGGTTAAATGGTTCTTAGAAAAAGACAAAAGTAATATTAAAAAAAATAAATTTTAGGGTTTTTTTTCTCTTAAAGCTCTAATCATTGGTAAATCCTTTCCTGAAAGAATTTCTAACATTGCTCCTCCAGCGGTGGATATAAAAGAAACTTCATCCGCTTTTCCAGCCATCGATGCAGCCGCACCCATTTCTCCTCCACCAATTATAGTTAGAGCATTATTTTCTTTTGTTGCCTTTACCATTGCATCTACCATTTCATTTGTGGCATGTCTGAATACTTCTTTTTCAAATATGCCTGGAGGTCCATTTGCTACTATTGTTTTAGATTTCATTATAATTTCTTTAAATCTCGCTGATGTTTTAGGGCCTATATCTCCAGTAGTAGTATTATATGTTCCTGCTTCGTTAATACCAATTACTTTTCTATTACCATTATCATCAATTATTAAATCCTCAGGGAGTGTAATCTTATCTTTGTAGTTTTCATAAGTCTGTTTAATCATATCCTTATTTTCCTCCAAATCTTTAGCAATAATTTTACGATTTGGTTCTCCCATATTTTTACCTAATGCTTCAAAAATTAAAATAGCTGTAAGTCCAGAACATAAAGCATAATCTAATTTATCATTGTCAAAATTGTACTTCATAGCTTTAAATTTATCGATTGCTTTTGCACCACCAATAAGCATTGTCATTGGTTTATCAGGTATTTCCATAATCTTCTTTAAGGCAAATAATTCCTTAGCAGTAATGGGGCCTGCTAACATTTTTGGCCATCCAACAATCGATACATGAGCTCTATGAGCAGCACCAAAAGCATCAACAATTACATAATCTACTAAAGGATACAAGGTTTTAACCATTTCTGTATTAGCAGCCTCATCAAATGATTTGTATTTTGCCATTTCTCCCTCCCATTTCCTAATATTATTTAAAACGAGAACTTCTCCAGGTTTAAGGTCTTTAATTGCTTGAACTGCTTTCTCACCAAAAATATCTTCCACAAATTTAACAGTACGTCCTAATTGCTTTTCAATTTCCCTAGCATGAATATCCAAATTAGTAAAATCTTTTTCTCCTGGGCGTGATTGATGTGCCATAATAATAACTGCACTATCTTTCAATTCATTCAAAGCGGGGATTAGAGCTCTAATTCTTGGTGAATCTCGTATTTCCATCTTCTCCACATCAATGTTAGAGTTGATATCAACTCGCATCAATACTTTTTTGCCCTTTAAATCAACATCTTTGTAAGATGTATAGTCAATCTTCATTTATTTCATCACCTTAGATTAAGATTATAAATTTAGAAAGTATTATGAAATAATTATTTTGATTTTTTATTATCTTTTCTTAATATTTAAAAATTGAATTGCTTTTAATTTTATTAACCAATTAATAATATAATTGGTTTAAAATGGACGATATAAGATATATACTTAAACTTATAAGCGAAAAGAAAATAACTATTGAAGAAGCAGAGAAGCTTTTAAGAGCTAATATAGTCGAAGAAGTGGGTGATATAGCCAAATTAGATATTTCACGCAAAGCTAGAACAGGGATCCCTGAAGTTATATATGCTCATAAAAAATCTAATCAAATTATCATAGATATTGTCAAATCATTTTTAGAAAGTAATCAATTTGCAATTATTTCTCGGTTCAATGAAGAACAAATAGAATTTATATTAAGAGTGTTTGAAAATAAAGATAAATATGATATAGATGTAAATGAATTAGGGAAGATCATTATAATAAAGGAAAAATCCTATAATTTTGAAAAGAAAAGTGGTGTTGTTGGCATTATTACTGCGGGAAGTTCTGATATTCCAGTAGCAGAAGAAGCGAAAGTAATTTCTGAGGTTATGGGCTGTAGAGTTTTAACAAGTTATGATGTGGGAATAGCAGGTATACATCGAATTTTTACACCATTAAGTGATATGATTAAAGCAGGCGTCCATGTTATTATCGTATGTGCAGGTATGGAGGGTACCTTACCTGGTGTTGTTGCAGCTCTAACTGATATTCCAGTAATTGGTGTACCTGTTTCTAGTGGCTATGGATTAGGGGAAAAGGGAATTGGAGCACTAACAACAATGTTACAATCATGTTCACCAGGATTATTAATTGTAAATATTGATAATGGATTTGGAGCAGGTGCTTCAGCAGCATTGATAGCAAATAGAATGGCGAAATAAATCATTCATTTAATTTAACTTACTTTTATATGAAGTTCTGTATTAAATTCGTTTTAATAGAAAAAGCTATAAATATTTTCTAGTTTAAGCTTTATTTAATTAAAATTAAATTATGAAAATTAAAAAGAGTAAAATTAGAGGTTAATATATATGACACCAACACCCGAATCGGCTTTAGCTCTTGAAAATCTTCGAGTTTTTTCAAATTATGAATGGTATATAATCCCCATTCTTGTAATTGTTATGTATATATACTCTGTTGAGATCCAAAAAGCCCAACAAACAAAAAATTGGAATATTATTTTTTCAGGTTTGACTGTTTTAGGTATGGACTTAATTAATGAAACTTGGAATGCATTAGTATTCCATTTTACTGATTATTCAGCATTCTGGACAACACCTGCTCGTAGTACTTTTATTATAATGATAGGTTGGAATTTAGAAATTGCTTTAATGTTTTCTATTGCCGGAATTGTATTTGCTAAATTCCTACCAGAGGAAAAAGATAAGAAGATTTTTGGTATTCCAAATCGATGGTTTTTTGCTGCTGCTTTTGCGATATTTGCTGTATTCGTAGAAGTTCTTTTGAATGTTTCAGATGCTCTTATTTGGGAATATCCATGGTGGAATGCAACTCCTTGGGGGATTCCACTTATTTTCTTGTTTGGATATTTTCATTTCTTTGTAGCTGCATTTTTGATCCATGATGCGAGAGAAATGAAGACAAAAATCAAAGCAGTGGCTTCAATTTATGCAATAGGGCTTGTAGCAGTACTTATTTTCATGTTTATTCCTACTTGGATTGGAGCTGATCCCTGGATTTAAATATATTGAAGTTTCTTTAAACATCTTTTTTTTTCTATTTTTCTTTCTTTACAAAAAAAATAATCAAAAAGTGAGAGGAAATCATTAATAAAATGGTTTACTTAAACGGATTTTTATACAAACACTTGTTTAAGTGAACTTTTTTACTTTGAGAGAACCCTTATATTCTCTCATAAATTGTCCCTTTTTAATATCTCTAGTCCTATTTTTTAAGATAGATAAGCTTAAATAGGTAATTTAATATAATAATAATTGAACTTATTTTTAAAAATTTTATATTATCAAATCTAACGAATTAATATCAAGAATTAATTAGTAGTTGAGACCCAAATGGTCGCATCTATAAATAGTAATGAACTTTTTGAAAAATCTAAAGAGTTCTTTGAAAATGGAGATATAGATAATACTATAGAAACCTATGAAAAGGCTATACATAATATAGATCGCTCAAAACTGAAGAATAAACAAGATTATATCCAATTTTTAGAAACTATTTTAAAGCATTGTGTAGATAATGGTTTACAAGAACAAGAAGCTCTCGTTTTGAGAACCTTAGGTAGAACTCATTCAATTTTTAAGCAATATCCTGAAAGCATGAAGTATCACTATCAATCTCTAAAAATTCAAAAAAAATTAGGTAAAAAACTAGAGGTAGCAGACGGATTAGTATTTCTTGCTGAGGACTTAGAGATTTCTGGTAACTTTGATAAATGCATTAAAACATTCCAAGAAGCATCAGAAGTATATCAAAAATTAGGCAAATTAAAAAAAGTGAAGGATATAAAAAAAGAAATTTCTCGATTAGAAGATTTCTCAAAAGAAATGCTTGAAGACGAATATCTTTTGCATAAATTCAATGTTGATAAATATTAGATGAAGCATTAATCTATAAATTTATTTTTAACCCTTATTTTTTTTCTATTTATTATATTTTTAACATAAATCTTAACCTTTAGACCTACTTATTATTAAAAAGTTCTTTTATTTGGGATTGTGCTATGGTATGAAGTTTTTTAACACTTAAACCAGAGATTACACTAATTTTTTTTAGGTCTTCGTATTCTGGTTTAACGTTAACAATTTCTCTTCCCTTTTCTGATTCAATGTAAGAAATTTTGAAATTTAAATTAAAAGATTGCCCATTAATTTCAATATTTTGGCTTTCTATTCTTCTTTCAATACAAACGCGATTTATTGTGTTGAACCTTACACCTAAAGTTCCTAATTCTCGTATAACTTTTTCAATTATCTCAAACTTATACTTTGGATAACAAAGTATTCTAATTATATGACTTGGTCTATTCTTCTTTGTTAAACTAGGAAAAATTTGTAAATCTAAAATCTTTTCTGATTGGAATTTGTCTATAAAATTTCCAAGAATTTCTCCAGATACATCATCAACATCAGTTTCTAACACAGTTACTTGTTCTAAATATTTTTCTAAATAATGTGATTGAACTGATGGTTCTGACTCTTCACTTTCTCCATAAAATAAACGTAAAATATTTAAGAAATTTTTAAATTTTTTTTGCCCCGTACCATATGTTAATCTCTTAAGTTTCATTTGAGGAGGAAATTCCAAAAATTTTGGGCTTAAGTTAATTAATAAAGAAGCTCCAGTGGGGGTGACCAGCTCAGAATCAACTGGGCCACCATAGATCCTTATATTTGATTGCTCTAAAATTTTTGAGGTAGCTGGCGCTGGTATGGTTATCGCCCCATGAGCGGTATTAATTACCCCTCCTCCCAAGGGCATTTCACTACAAAAGATCCTGAAATTTGGTTTAAATACACCTATTTTATCCAAGACCATTGCAACTCCTAAAATATCAATTAAGGTATCAACAGAACTTAGTTCATGTAAATGAATATTTTCATTTGTTACACCATGAACTGCTGCTTCAGCGTGAATTAATGAATTAAGAACCGCTTGAGCATAATTTTTCGCAGGTTGTGAAATTTTTTTACTGTCTAAAAATTCATTTAAAGAATTCTTTAGAGTCTTTGTAGTCCTTTGATCTTTGGTTTCTTTTATATCGATTTTTAACTGATTTATTGCAATCCCTGAAACCTTAGAAGTGATTAATTCAATATTTAATTTTGAAACCCCAGATAAGTAAATATTTAAATCCTTTAAATGATTTAAAACATCATCTGAATCTGGAGTTAATCCTAAAAGAGATGCAAGAAACATATCCCCAGATATTCCTGAGTTAGTCATGTCAATATACAATAATTTCATTTTATCGTTAATCTCAGTTTATTAAAATAGTTGATAAAACAAGTGACAACAATTTTATTATTAAATTATTACATTATTAATAATATTAAAAGTAAATAAAATAAATTAACTGTTTTAAATTTGGGGCACAAAAATGAGTGAACTTCAAACAATGAAGTGTTATTTAACTCAATTACCAGCAACTTTATTAAAATTATTAAATATTGAACCTCCACGTGATACCATTCCGGAACCAATTGACTCAATTATAAATAAGTATCAAGATATTGAACGTATAAGTATTAATTTAATTGACAATTTTGGACTCTTTGAAATAACTTATCTGAAACCTCAGTTTATGATTGCTAATTCTGAAGTTATGTTATTGCTGAGTACTAAAAATCCATACACATTAGGAGTATTACATCAATTAATTTATGGTGGGTTTGAGGTTGAACCCAATGGTTTTCATCTCCTAAAAGCTATCAATGTTGCAGGAAAAACCTCGTGTCTTATTGGAAGGAAAAAAGATTTAGAAAGATATGATGGTGGGACAAAATCTATTCCAAAAGATACAGATATGAGTACCTGGGTAGAATCAGCTAAAGCTATTAATACACATGACCTCTCATGGATGCATTATTTAGACTTTGAAAATTTACATAAACAGCAACAACAATTAAAGCAAAGAACTCCAGAAGATTTAATAGAGAAGTTAATTAATCGAACTGATAAATGGATTTTAAGTAATTATAAACAACTTAGAAATAATTCATTAATGATCATTATTGGAGACCACGGTAGGGTTAAATTAGATTTAGAATATTCAGGGAAAATCGCTCAATGGCGTGAAGCTAGTGTACCAATCGCTATTTTAATAAAAAAATAGGTTTTCAATCATATTATAATTAATGCCTAGTGTCGGTGTTTAAAATGGAAGAATATAAAAGATTCACTATTTCTCTTCCTCAGATATTATATGATAAATTTGAAGAATTTAGAGAAAAGTTAGGTATTTCAAGATCAGATGCTATTAGGAAAGCAATGCATACTTTCATGATAAGTGAAGAAAATATTCCAATAACTTCTGAAAATGTGGTTGGATGTATCACATTAATTATAACCCATGAACATTTTGATGTAAAGCATGAACATCCAAATAATCACACTAATGAAATAGATCATGAACATTATCACGATCATGAATATAGCTCCACCTCTATATATGCTAACATTCAACAAACTGATGAAATCTTAAAAACAGATATTCAACATCACTTTCATGATATTATTATCTCTACTATGCACGTACATTTAGAATTTGAAAAATGCTTAGAAATTCTTGCAGTGTCTGGTCCCTATAAGCGTGTAAAAAAATTAAAAGAAGATCTTCAGAGATTAAAGAGTGTAATTACCGTTGGATTTTTCCTTATTGATAAAGAGCACAGTTAAAATATCAAATAATTAAACTAAGTACTCTTATTAGCTCTTGTTTATAATAATTAAAATAGTAATATGTAAAAATAGTAAAATAAGAATAAAAAATTCCTATTCTCTAAAAAATAGTATAAGGTATAAGGCGATTTGGGTAGGAATTTTTATTCTTTATTTATGTCTGTATAGGTTATGTGTGTGATCTTTAAGATATTATTTTTAGATTTAAAATTTAATACTGTAATAAATTTGTAATTTTTTTATAGATGAAAAAAGCAATTTTAAAAAAAGAAGATTAATTAAATGAAAAAAAAATCAAGATTTAATCTAAATACAAGAAATTTATAAATCTTTTTCTTGGACTGTTTTTCTTCCATTAGCCTTAGCCCGTGCGATAGCTTTGTCGAGAACATCGATGATTGCATTGTTAAGAGCAGGTCCATCAATCAAATCTCCGCTAGTATTGCATCCTTTACCTTTAATATATTCTCTAATTTTCGATTTAACAAATAGGGCTTCTACGGCCGCTTTTTTAGCCATTTTTTATTCCTCCTATAATATATTTTGAGAGTAATTTAAAATTTTTTTTAAATTTAAATATTGATTTGTCTTCCTTATTTTTAAACTTATTGATGGAGGTATCATAGAATGTTAATAATAATGGTCTAGATGCATTTTTTATCTTCATAATAATATTTCAAAATTTAGCTCAGTTTTCTTATAATTTTCTGGAAACATTAAGATTCATGAGAAATTAATTATTACATATATGTACCTGGTGTTTTAATTATATTTTTTGACAAAATTTAATTTTAAGGGTTTATGGAATATTTATAAAATATGATATTTTCCCAAAGATACAATTTATTAAAATCTAATTAAATAATTAATTCAAGGAAAGAGTCATTAAAGTGATAATACGTGAGTAAGGTCACATTATCAAGAGCACCAGTTCGGATTTGTGATATTGGGGGGTGGACTGATACTTGGTTTTATCCAAAAGGAGCTGTTCTTAATTTTTGTATCTGTTTATATAGTCACGTGAGAATTATAAGAAATAATCTCAATAAAATAAATATTATCTCAGAAGATCTCCAATTAAGCACAAAAATTGAAGATTATCAAAATATCTATTATGACGGAACTCTAGATTTATTAAAAGCTGCAGTCAAAAGAATGGGAATACAGACTGGTATAGACATTTTTGTTAGAGCAGATGCCCCCTCTGGTTGTGGAACAGGAACAAGTGCAAGTATCGCAGTAGCTTTAATTGCTGCTTTAGCTCGATTTTTACATAAAAATAATACCCCACATGAAATCGCAACATTGGCTCACAAACTTGAAACTGAAGAATTAAAATTAGAAAGTGGTGTTCAAGATCAATATGCTGCTGCGTACGGGGGTATTAATTTTATGGAAGTAGAATATCCATTAGTCGATATCTCAAATATTGAAATAAAAGATGAAAGAATTTGTGAATTAGAAACTCGATTGATTTTAGTCTACTTTAGCTCCCGAAGTTCAGATTTAATGCATAAGGGCGTAATTGAAAACTTCAAAAAAGGAGATGAAAAGACATTAAAAGCACTTGATATTATTAAAAGCTGCGCTTATGAGATGAAAAAAGCTCTACACTCTGATAATCTATCATACATGGGAGAAATTATGAATAAAAATTGGGAAGCTCAAAAAATTTTGCATAATTTAATGACTAATTCAATTATTAATAAAGCCGAGAAAGTAGCTAAAGAAAATGGGGCAATAGGTTTTAAATTAAATGGAGCTGGTGGTGGGGGCTCAACAACAATTTTATCTGGTTTAGGTTGTGAATATAAAATTAAGAAGAAATTAATCGAAAATGGCTTTAAACTTTTACCAACTAAACTCAACTTCAAAGGTGTACAGACTTGGCAAGTCTAAACTTCAATTATAGTTTTCCTAAGAATTTAATTATTGAAAAGTTTGTGCTTTTTATACTTTGATTCTAAAAACTTAATATGAGTATTGAAGATAAGTCAAAATTACATTCAAAGATAAAAAGATTTGACAATAATACGACAATTCATAATTTGTTCATTTTCAATAAATCGGGTATTTGTTTTTATGGAAAAAGCTTTACAAATTATTATACAATGGAAAAAAATTTAGTTTCTCCATTTATAACGGCACTTATGTCATTTTCTAAAGAAATGATTGGAAAAAAGTTTAAAACAATAGATATGGGAGATATAAAATTAGCCATATTTGAAAAAAGATCTCTCTATTATAGTGTATTATGTGATTCAATTGAAAATGTAATTCTATTAGATGAAATTATCTCAAAAATTAATGTTCAACTACTAAACTATGTCAATAAAAAGAAATTTAATATTACAGCTGAGATAGTTTACGACAGCGAATTAAATCGAACTATTGATGATATTATTAAAGATACTTTTAGTAATGAATTTGATTTAAAAAATGAAGAAAATATTATTGAATATTTAAAGGATTTAACCTTAAATGATGAAATTGATGGAGCTATTTTGTTAACTGATAGAGGTAAACTACTTTATTCTTCTTTAAATAAAATAGAGTTAAAAAATTTTTTAAAAGAAGTTGACTTTCGTGTGAAAATATGTAATAATTCAATTTTAAAAATGTTTTACACTTTTAAAAATAAAAAATTTATTTTTTCTGAATATGTAAATGAATGTTATTTTGTAATTTTAGTTTTTGATTCAAAAATTAAATTTGGGATGGCAGAGTTTATCCTTAGAAAGGTTGTTAAAAGCATTAAAACTTTACTTCTGTAGTATTGTATTAATTAAACATTTTATATATCTTATCATTAGAACTCTTTTAAAGATTCATGACAAAATTTATGAAATATAAAACCTAGTTTAAAATTCAATACAATCCAATTTAAAATTAATATTAATAATATAGAGCTAGATTGAAAATGTCAAAATCAGAGCAAGATCTTAAAGAAGCTTTTGCTGGCGAATCTCAAGCTAACAGAAAATATTTAGCTTTTGCTGAAAAGGCAGACAAAGAGGGATTTGCTCAAGTAGCAAAGTTATTCCGGGCTGCTGCTGCTGCTGAAACTGTCCATGCTCATAATCATCTAAGAGCATTGAAGGGAATTAAATCTACAGCTGAAAATTTAAAAGAAGCAATCGGAGGAGAATTTCATGAATTTACCTCAATGTATCCAGAATTTATTAAAGATGCAAAGGCTGAAGGAAATAGTAATGCTGAAAGAACTTTTAATTATGCTAATGAAGTAGAAAAAATTCATCATAAACTCTATGAAAAAGCTTTGGAAACTGTAGAAAGTGGAAAAGATTTAGAAAAAAAGGAAATATTCATATGTCCAGTGTGTGGGTATACACATGAAGGAGAACCTCCAGAGAAATGTCCCGTTTGTGGCGCTGTTAAAAAAGTTTTCAAAAAAATTAAATAAATAAAACAACTTTTCTTATTTTTTTTAATTTATTTATATCCTCCAAGGGCAATAACAATCTTTAATCTTTAAAAGGTATTCATCCAAAGAGAAATTCATTTCTTTTTCAACTTTTCTTAATGCCCCAAAATGAGCTCCGCTTTTATAGTAATTTATGAGAAGATCTGATACAGTTTGATCTCCTAAGGAAAAGATTGTTTGTAATCTAGCATTTTTAATAATTTCTTTAGTATTTTTAAATTTTATTTTAATTGAGGATATTTTCTTTAATTCTTGTTCTAATTTTAGAAAATCCTTTTTTAATTTAGGGAAATTTTCTTTCAAGTAGAAATCAATTTCTTTTTCATAAGGAGTGTTCAATTTAGGGATAAATGGATTTATATTTACTCTAAGAGAATTATTTTCAAATCCTATATTTGTAATATTTTTTAATAATTCAATGATATCCTCTACATTTTCATCTCTTTCATTTGGTAAGCCTATTAAAAAATAAAATTTTATATTTCTAATTTTAGAATCTTTAATTTGAGTCAAAACAGAATAAATTTTATCGTTTGAAATTTTTTTTCCTAATTCATATCGTAAATCCTCTGTACCTGCTTCTGGAGCTATTGTTATTGTTTTTATATCCCCCATTTCTAACATATCTATAATTTCATTAGAGATATGCTCAACACGTATTGACGGGATCGTCAATCTTTTTTCTTTACTAATAATGTATTGACAAATCTCTTTAAATTTAGGATGAGATGATACACAAGAGCCTATTAAACTTATAGTATCAAAATCGGAAGATTTTATCCCGAGATCAATCGCATTTATTATATTTTCATAACTTCTATTTCTGAATGGAAAATTATGAAATGAAGAAATACAAAATTTGCATTGAAAAGGGCAACCACGATTTATTTCTACAAAAAAATTGCCTAAAAAAATATTATTTTTAGAAGCAGTTTTGGAATTTATTTGATATATTGGGATGGGTGAATTATCCAACTTCTCAAGGATACTTCTCTCAACCTTATTATTTAGTAAAGGAATGAAAATTCCTTTTATTTCAGTTGCTTTTTTTAATAATTCATAAAATTCTATTTTATTTTCTTTAAAATCCAGAAATATCTTAAAAAATAAATCTAAATTTGGCTCTGAATCCCCTATAAAAAAAAGATCAAATATTTTACTTAAGGGTAACGGATTTGAGGTTACTACAGGGCCTCCACCAATGATAATAGGATATGGTTCTTTTTTTTCTTTAGCTAAAATTAACCGTTCTTGAGAAGTTAATGGGATATTTGATTTTTCTAAAATCCATAGTGTATTCTTAAAATCATTTTCAAAATGCAATGAAAAACCTAAAATATCGAATTCATTTGGGAGAATTTTATTTTCGATAGATCTTAATTCATTTATAGATGTAAAATCTTTACCGGCAGGATATCTTATATTTTCTGGTAGAAATATTCGTTCACAGGCAACGTTTTCATAAGAATTAATTAAAAAATAAAGCAGTCTAATTGAATAAGATGACATCCCTAATTTGTACACATTCGGATAGATTAATCCAAATGAAAAATCAATTGTACGCCAATCTTTAATAAAAAATTTTTCTGTAATCATTAAAAGGTAATTTTTAAATTAATATAATTATGTAATATTTATTATTAAGGGTATTTTTGGTTAGACGATTTAATACTTTTAATTTCTTCTACGATTAAAGGTAATATAGTTCCAATTTTATTATGGATTACAACTTCTGCTTTATTGTCTAAAATAGTAGGTTCATCATTAATAATTATTAGTTTTCCTCCTTCTCTTAAAGTGTATAAAGGAAGATCACATATTGGGGCGACAGTGAGAGAAGATCCAGCAATCAACATAACATCTGCTTTCTTAGCTATATCTTGAGAATAAAAAATCTCAAATTTAGGTAAACTTTCCCCAAATAGTACAACTGAAGGTTTGAGAGGTGCTGCACATACATCACAGAGCGGTCCAGATTTTTTTTCTTTTTTCAATTTATTTAAGATTTGTTCTTTTGTATAACTAGCACGACATCCAAGGCATGTATATCTATTAATATTACCATGTACTTCATAGACTAGTACAGCACCAGCTTTTTGATGAAGCTCATCGACGTTTTGAGTAATAATTGCTTTAATGATATTCATTTTTTCTAATTCAGCAATAGCATAATGACCTGGATTAGGTTTTGAATTAAATAAACTAGGAGCAATTTCTTTAGCCATCTTCCAAAACTTTGAAGGGTCCCTCAAGAATGATTCAATATTCCCATAAACATCAGGATCATATTTTTCCCAAATTCCTCCTTTACTCCTAAAGTCAGGAATCCCTGACTCAGTTGAAATCCCTGCTCCTGTTAATACTATAGCATTCTTGGAATAATAAAGCAATTTAGCAGCATGATAAATTTTTTCTTTTTGTTTTGTTTTTATTGTTTTCATCTTTAACCTAAATGACTAAATATTGAATAAACTACTATTTATAATATCTTTTAAAATAATTATAAGTTAATAATTTTAAGGGTAATATCTTATGAGTCCTAATATCATAAATACCTAAAAAAGAAATTCGAAATATCTAGTTTTGAAAAAATCAAAAAGAATTAAATTATCTAAATTTTTTTACAAATATAACAACATTTTAAATGAGAATTTAGTTTAATCTAGTATTTCTTATGATATCTGGCTTTTCTATTATTTTAGAAGATGATGTACTTTATAATTCCAATAAAAAAAAATATCCCTCTATAGAAATAGTTCTTTTTGTAGAAAAACTACTTAGGAGTATAAATCCTAAAAATACTTGGCGATTAAAGAAAATTTGTTTAAAAAGTCAGAAAATAGGAAAAGAAAGGATAATTATTAAACATATAGTAACTAAGAAGAATCAGAATTTGTTCTTCTGTATTATTGGCGATTTTCTTGTTGGATCTAATCAAACTTTTAATATGTTAAAAGAGTTTAGTAAACAAGTTAACATGAATTTTAAAAACCTAGCTGAATTAAAAGAAGCTTCACAAAAACCTAGTTTCAAACAAATAATTAATCTTATTACCAATTATTTAAAAAATAAATATATTGAATATCTAAAAGAAGAAGAGATAGATCAAGACTTTACTAATAGTAATAATAATACAATTCTCTATGCAGGAATCTCTACTCAGGGTTTACCAATTATCTCTCAATTATATGATAGAAATCTATTATTAAATTTAGAAAGAGAAACAACCAATGAAAATGTAGAACTATTTAGCTCAGAACTTTCTGCTAAGTTAGCAACTATAGCAATGAATACTCAAATTCGAGCAAAAACAAAAATTAAAGAAATTCATTTAAATGATACAGAAGACAATAATAATAATAAGAAAATCATTCTTTTTGGAAATATTGATGGATATTCTATTGACTTTATTGCATCTGGTAACTTTTATAAAATTAGAAATATATTTAAACAACTCAAATCCAAAATATCCTTAGACGAAACATTTAAAAAAGAATTTTCTGGAGATTTAAAACCTTATAAACATATAAAAAATTACCTTAATGATGTTGTAAAAGAATTTGACCATTAGATTATAATTTAACTATTTCAGATTATTCATGAAAGCTGTAATCTTAGCTGCTGGAGAAGGAAAGCGTTTAAGGCCTATAACGTTTACTCGCCCTAAAGCATTAATTCCTCTTGCGGGTAAACCTTACCTTGAACATACTATTCTTGGATTAAAGGAAGCTGGTATTGATCATATTTTATTAATTGTTGGTTATAAGGAATACTTAATAAAAAAATACTTTGCAAATTGTGAAAAGGATTTTAACATAAAAATTGAATTTATTACACAAGAAAATTATTTGGGTACAGCTCATGCAGCGAGTTGTGCGAAAGATTTCATTAATAACGAATCATTCTTATTAATGTATGGTGATATCTTAGTAGATAATTCAGTATTTAAAGAAATTATTCAAAAATTTAAAAATACTAAAGCTGATGGGATTATCTCTTTAATAGAAGTAAAAAACCCAGAAAATTATGGTATAATTTCTCTCAATTCTAATGGTTTTTTTAAAAAAATTACTGAAAAACCAGCCCTAGAGTTGAATCTAGGAAATTTAGCAAATGCGGGGGTCTTTATTTTCGATTCAGCGATATTTAAAGCCATTGAGAAAACAAAAAAATCTATAAGAAATGAGTTTGAGTTTACTGATTCTATGGAAATCTTGGTAAATCAATTAAATAAAAAAATTTATGGATTTATTATTAAAGA
>JBHLNY010000291.1:0-4129 GCA_048941065.1 Promethearchaeota archaeon | reverse complement strand
AAAAAGGTTAGAAATGTAAAATTCAAATTTATAATTTCAAATAAGATAAAAATCATCAAAATTGATGTAAGTACTAAACCAATTATATAGATTATGAGATAATTTCTATCATTCATAAATAAAGTAAAAAATGGTGAAATATAATCTTTATCTAGTTAGTTAGACTAAAACCAAGCAACTTTATTGATAAAGATGGACCATTCCAACAATATCATACCCTCGTCTCTGGTATGAGCAATGAGATAATAACCATCTTTTGTTATTGAACCAACAATATTTCCTTTCTCAGCGCCAATATTTTTAGCGGCTAATTGAATTTCGTCATTCTTTAAGATTGCAAATCGATGATTCTGAAACATTAGAGCGGATTCTTTCGCTTTCCATGCTTTTAGGATCGCTTTTGCTTCTTCATTCGTCAAATGGAAATCTCCAGATTTAAAGAGTATATCTCCTTCATTATCTAGAAGAAAAGTTTCTTCAACTCCTTCGTATTCATTTAATGCGTCAACCAATTCATCAAATCTTTGTTTATCCATTTTTTTCAGCTTCTTATTAAATTTATCTATAATTTTATTGAAAAGTAAAACTTTTGTAATTTAAATCTTTTTAGAACGATAGTTATATAATTTTAAAGCTGTTAGAAAAAGATTTTAACAGGATTTATATATTAAATTCTAGGTTTGATTGTTTAAACTAATTTAGAGATTATTACATGACAAAAAAAATTGTATTATTTGATAGAATTTATAATATCCCTTCGGAGAAGAGGAAAAAAGATATATATGTTAGATATCTTAAATATCTGAATGAGCATATCAAAGGGTTTTCAAAAAACTCTCTTAATATTAATAAATTACGAAATTTTGATCACAGATTTGAAATTAGTATTCATGGACCAGACGAAAATTTTATTTATAATTTATTACAAAAGGAAATTGGCACAATTATTGAATTTAAAGATATAAAAGAAGGAAAAATATATAAGGGATCAATGGTAGACGTTGGTAAGGTTGGTTTTGGAATATTTATTGATTGTGCAATACTTAATCCTAAAGTAGATGTCTTAATCAATTTACATTCTCTTCGAAGTCAATTATGTAATGGTAAAGAAAAATCATTAAGAGAAATCATAGAAGCATATGATTTTATTGATAAATTTCCTGTTTATGTTAAAATCACAAAAGTAGATAAAGTAAATAATAAATTACAAGGAGAAATAGCCAAGAAAACCCTAATTCTATTTAATAAACTTCTAAAGGAAAATATTGAAGGTGTCTTTTTAAGCGGTGAGACGAAAGGGCAATTTAAAAAGGTAATGGTTAAAAATGGACATTTGCAAGATATAATATCAATAAAAAGATTTGGATTTCTGGAGAACCTTGTAATATTAAAAAAAGATTCGAATGCCCCTGGAATTATTGCTCATATTGGGAGAGATTTAACAAATTGTAAATTAAGTGCTTTAAGACCAAAGCGAATAAAAACATTATTTGAGTAGAATAAACAAATGGTGGGCCAGGAGAGGATTGAACTCCCGACCTTCGCGGTGTAAGCGCGACGTTTGCTACTCGTCTTCTTTCAAGAGCGAGTCATAACCACTAGACCACTGGCCCACAAATGAGCGCAATCGGTGGGATTCGAACCCACGAGTCCGTTCGGACACCGGTTTAGCAGACCGGCGCTTTTGGCACGCTTCCCAAGTTCTACCAGGCTAAGCGACGATTGCTTTTTTATGTTTAGATTAAAAATCTTCTATTTTGAATATAACAATGCAAAATTTTAATACTTTATTATGTTTAAATGTTGTTTTATACTTTTATAAACAATAAGAAATAATAGAGAGTAACTTTTGATCCTTTATTCTGATATTATTTCAAAAACCATTTTTTCGATGATTGGTTTTTTTGTATAACGTTTATCGTAATACCATCCAACAAGGTGTGCACTCTGTTCTTTATCAGGAATAGGAGGGATTACAATAATCATTACTCCGTTACTAAGGTATTTCAAAATTCTTTTGTCAATAGCATGTAATTTTTCATTCCCAGAAGGGTGTGAATGCCATTGCCACACAATATCTACTCCAAGTTCTTGTTTAAATTTCCGCATATTATAAATCTTAGACTTTTTATAACGCATCCAACTCCTTGGTTTCACATGTACTTTTGTTTTTCTCAAGTCGGGATTCATAATAAATTTCGTGCAAATTCCAAAATTCTCTTTCCTCTCTGCGAACAACCATCCGTGAATAATATAGGGTGATTCCTCAGCCGATTTTTGGGTTATCTCATGAAATAAACTTTCTGGTATTAAATAGCGAAAATCTTTTGCTCCACTCATTTTATCACCATCACAATTAGGGTTCAATGAAGCATAGAATTTATAATTTTCTTAAAATGTAAGAAAGCTTAGAAATAAGAAAGGAAAAAATAAAAAAAGATTTATTTTTTCTAATATAATCTATTTATTAGCAGTAAATTAAAATAAATGTTAAAGTTATATATCATCTAAATGTGCAGATGTAGCCTAGCTGGTAAGACGCCGGCCTTGAGAGTTTGTTACTAGCAAGAAAGCCGGTGCGCGCAAGCGCTCGGGGGTTCGAGTCCCTCCATCTGCGTATATTCTCCTAATAACCGTATTAGCAATTGTTCTAGTTTTAATATTTAAGTTATTACAGTAGTCAATTTTATCTTTTTCTTTCTTGATTCTTTTTAAGTTTAATCCTTTCATTTCAATCTTCCTTTAACTACTGTAGTCTCATAACAATACACAGATTTAAAGGAATTCTGAGTTGTTTATAAGAAAAAAAAGTTGATTTTAAGATTTGATTTTTTAGACTTTGGGAGGATTTTCTTCTGCCCACTTTGGGTATTTCTTAGCTAGTACTTCATAGTTCTCTAAATATCTAGGCATTCCTATGTCTTTTCGCATACCATATACAATTGGTGCTAATTTTTCCCACATACTGGAACCAAATAAATCAAAGACTAGATCTTCACTGATAAGTTCCTTGTTTACAAGAGTGCTTAAAATTTCCATGTATCCAGTATAATTCCTAAAATATCTGTTTCCTTCACTTTTTAATGGATATTTTGCTTTAAACTCGTCGTAACTCTTTATATCTAATTCTTCAAATATCCACCTATTAGCTTTTGTTAAATTTTTATCCTGGGTCATTACTGCTAATAGTTGGAGAAATAAGGAGGCATCTTCTCTTGTTGGTTTCGACATTGGTCTCACCATCTTTATAAAATGAGAAATAGGTATTTAAATCTTGCCATAGTCTCAAAATTACTAACCGTATTTAAATTGAGACATTAAGATTTTGTATTTTTTTAGATATCAATTCTATATGTTTTGAAAACAGAAATAATAAGATTCAACTCATATAGATTGCATTTTTAGATAAAAAAGTATAAAGAAATTAGCGGGCTATGAGGGAATCTCGTTAGTTAGAAGATTTCTAGCTAAATTCGAACCCCCGACCGTCAGGTTAAGAGCCTGCTGCGCTACCTGCCTGCGCCAATAGCCCTTAAATCTTAAAATTCCTTTTTTATTTGATTAAAATATTTAATAAAATAAATTTCTTTTCATTCAACTAAAATATTATATAAAGCTTAAACTTAGTTATAAATGCTTAATATTACTTTTTTTTTTTGAGGACCCTCATATTTCATAGTCAATAATATAAATAAACCATAAATTTTCTCCGCCTTAATTGTGAATTCTATTATTTTTTCTGAAGTTAGATCTTCATTTATTTAATCTGGCATCTCTTTAATTAAAGTGTTTAAACAAGAAAGGTATTTATATGCCAAATATGATTTCAACCAATATGCTTTTTTTATTATTAATTATTCCTATAAAAAAAAATGGACTCCTTTTTATTTATATTAAAACCTAACTATGTTTCAGATAATTATTCTATAACAAAACCAAAGATTGAAGAAAGTATGAGTGCCCCTTTAAAAATATTTGAGTTATCTACTTTAAAATCGATGTTGTTAATATTAGGAGCATATACTTTTAGCTATTGCTTAGGACTTACATTTCATGAAACTGGCCATGCTCTTGCTTACTTAATAGTAGGAGGTATTTCTGACATTGAAATACATGTTAATCCTTTTAC
>JBHLNY010000040.1:0-17362 GCA_048941065.1 Promethearchaeota archaeon | reverse complement strand
CGTAAAAGTGCAGCGATATGCATTAATAGTATAGCTCCCATATAAACTATAACAGGAATTTTTAAATCTCCGGTTTTATTGATAAACTTTGGCACTGTGAATATAAGAACTATAATTACAGGCGCAAGCAAGAATAGGCCCCAAATATTAAAATCAGAGATATCACTGATTGATATAAAAAATGAAATGATAAAGAATATTTGGTTTAGTAAGAAAGCAATCATACCATACAAAAACCATTTTTCATTTTTCAACATCAATAATAAATCTCCCATCCATCCACATAATAGAGCAACCACAATTAACCAGTCAATGTTTGGATGAGCTCCAGATACATAAAACAGAACTAGAAAAGGTAAAGCAAGTGGTTTAAAGCTTATAATTAATGTCTTATTATCTTTAGTTTCACCAAGAATTTCTAAAGCTGCTACAATGAAAAAAACAACTAAGAAAATGTATAAACTCATAATTTTTCACTTTAAAAATTATTTTTAAATAATTATGTACTAATAATTAAAGGTTTAAATAATTTCTCAAAAATAGGTTCTTAGGACCAAACTTTATCTATTTGAATATTTCACCATTTTGGGATAAGATTTTAATTTAAAATCATCGTCATTTTCTCTTTTATTTACTGAGATAAATGTTAATATAATTGCTTTAAAAATTATAAAAATTCCAGCACCATAGTATAAACTCGCTAGAATTCCTTTAATAAAGGTCATTGTTATTGGATTTGTTCCAAATTCAAAGTATTCATCAATCTCCCTTGTATTCAGCTCAAAAGTTATAACAATTAGTGATAATATTAAAAATAGAGTTTTTGACTTGAATATTATTGAAATATCTGAATTACTTAAAGAAGATATAAAGGTATAAATCTCATTTAATCGCGATATATGTAAAGCAAATAAAATAATTAAAAACCCTCCAATCGCTGAGAAAGAATTTATAGAGTTTAATAGTTTTAACTCTTCAATTTCAATAATTTCCTTATTAGTTTTTTCTTTAGAATTAGAGGAAATCTGTATATAGGAGTATATGAGAATGAAGATGCTTTCAATTAAAATTATAACACCAGTACCATAAAACATACATGCAACAACTCCCAAACAAAAAGAATCAAGAAAAACTTCATCATATTTTTTAGAGTTTATTTTTGGGGAAATTTTTTGATTGTAATAATAATATAGAAGGTATCCAATAATCGATCCAAGAAAAAAGAATGAAAGTATATTTTTCCAATAAAAAGGAATTACGATAATTTGTAAAAAGAAAATAAAGAATACAATGGACAAAATTAAAAAAGGTAAATAGGAGAATCTATCTAGAAACTCGATCGAGCTTTCTAGTTTTTTGCTTAAATTGTCTTTTATTTCTGATATTTTATTCATTCTGGTTTCTTTTTATACTAGGAATATAAATATTAATTTTTGGATAACGAATTTTAGGAATTCGCACATCTGGTATTTTTATTATAGCTCTAATCTTTTGATATGTAATTTCTTTTATGTTGCAGATATCAATTTGATCAATAATTTTATTAGAGTCAATTTCCACTTTTTCTTCAATTCTATTTTCAATTTTATTTTCTTTAGATATTGAATTTGTAGAGGCTAATGTATCAATTTCTTGTTCTGACTTTCCTGAATCAATAATTTTGTAATCGTTTGATTCTAAAAAATCATTCAATTCAAAATGTTTATTTTTCATATTTTCTTTGAAGATATTCATGAAACTCTCGATAGATATAAAAGCCTTAAATTTTTTGTGCTCAAACACCCAACCTGTATTTACATCATATAGCATTCCTGTAATTTGTATATCTTTAGGAAGATCTCTTAAATTTTGAAATATCTCGATTTGTTTATTTAAATTTCTAATTTCATCAGTAAAAGGTTTAAAGAAATCGCGTATTTCATAGATAAGATTCTGACCATATTGAGAGGTGTATTTACCATTTAATATATGTAATTTCCTTCTAAGATTATTTAAATTAATTTTTGTCATTCTACAATCTAAATGTCCTAAAATGATAAGGTATTTGACATTATGTTCATGAATCGCAATCAAAATAGATCTCAAAACATCTTTAGTATATTGATTTCCCGCATTTCTTAAAATAAATACATCTCCAGGATTTAGCTGAAATATTCGATAAATATCTATCCGAGGATCCATACAAGTAAGAATTAATATGGGATATTTTGGTATTTTGTCTTTAATATTTAAACATTCTATATCTTGTAATATTTTCTGCTGATACTTAAAATTACCATTAATTAACATTTGCTCTATATCTTTATTCAAACTCCTTTTACACCCTCATTTTATAAATTCTAATTTATTTCTATTAAAAATTGAAAAAAATGATTATATTTTATTAATTCAGTAAATCATCGATATTACTTTGAATCATATCAGAATATCTTACTAAATTTCTGATTCATAGAATTTATTTCTTAACTAAAACCTCTTTTAGCTTCTTTGCCCCTCCATTGTTGAAAAAATCCTTGATTTTATCAGAATATTCAGGTAATAACTGTAAAAATGGCATTATTGCTCTTGATAATGATGAAAATGCCTCATTTCCATCCCCCATGATAAACATTTTATCAGGATTTAAATTCTTGAAAATTTCTGGTAAAATATTTGTCAGTTGCACTGCTAAAAATCGCTCATCAGCACTGCTCATCGCTTCTACTTGTTTTAGAAAACCTTCAGCTTGAGCAAGCATTTGCTGTTTAATGTTTTCAGCTTCACCTTCTGCCTGAGCAATTAATTTTCTTCTTATTTGTTGTGCATCAGCATCAGCTTCGATAACTCTCTTCTGCCTTTCACCATCTGCCTCAATTTTCTTGCGCTCTCTCTCTTGATCCGCTATAGCAATTTCTTTATTTTTTCTCTGTAACTCAATTTCTCTCTCAACAAGTTGCTCTTGAGTTCCTATTTCATTTTTTACTTCTAACTCTCTAATTTTTGACTCTCTTTCTGCATCAGCTTTAGCAATCCTTGCTTTTCTATATTCAATTGCTTGTTTAACAGCTTCCATGTTTTTCTTTAATTCAGGTTCTTGAATAATAACTTCTAATATCTCAAAAGTCTCTAAGATTACACCCCAATCAGCAGTCAGTTCATGTAAATCTTTTGATACATGATCTATAATTTCTCTTCTTTCTCTAATTATTAATTCTAGCGGCATATTTGCACACGTGGTGCGTATGATTGCCTCAGCAGCACCTTTCAGTATTTTTTCTACATAATTCTCATTTCTTGGGTTCCATGAAACTGCACTAAACGCTTTTTCAGGATCAACGACTTTCCAAATAATCATTCCAACAACTTCTATATTTTGATATTCTTTTGAAACTACTTGATCATGGGCTTCAAGAATTGTTTGAATACTCGTAGTTGGAATTACAACATACTCATCAATTAACGGAAGTAGTATTAAACTACCCCCTAACCCAGCGCTTTTTACTTTACCATTCCTTAAATGGATAACGAATTGATTTGTTTTGAACTTTCTGTATCGTGCAGCAAAGAAAATTATAAACAAAAAGATTATTATAGGAATTACAACGCCTAAACCAACAAACCATGGATTTAATTCTACAAATAACAACTTTTTCTCTTCAAACCTCTTTTTTTTTAATTTTTATAATAATTTTTCATACTTTTTTTGTTAGATTTCGCTATTTTAATAATAAATCCAAATGAAAGATTTATCATTCAATTTATGTAATTAATAATGTTATTATCAATGGTATAATCATAAACGTTAGTATCAACAGTAGATACATTACAAAAGTAAAAACTAATTTCGGTTTCAACCTATAACCTTTATAAACTTGCTTTTGTCTGACATATTTTCTTTGATCTTTCAGGGATTCTTTGTTTTCATTCAAATTTTCAGGAATTAATACTTTACTTAATATTTCTTCTTTAACACTCATCTTTTCATTACCTCCTATTTTTAATTAAACTTTTTTTATAATCAACCAATAAATAACCATTTTTTACATTACAAATATAAACAATATCCCCTCTTTCAAATACGGACCCTTCGACTAAGGGTTTAACATGTAATCTTTCAAATTTCAATGGTGTTGTCGAGGGAACTTTTATGAGTCCTCCCCTCTCATCAATCGGTAAAATTACTTCTCCTTTCTTACCGATTAGATTTAAAGATGCTGCTATACTATAGTATCTCGACTTTGCTAGTTTTTTCCACCCATAATTAATAAATTTTGTAATTATATAAGCTAAAAAGGGTGTTATAAAAAGCATTATAAATTTCAACATTTCATTAATAGTATAAAATAATATTATGCCTGAAATGCCAAACACTAAAAACGCTGTAGATAACAAGAGCAGAATTGGTGCAGGGGTAATATCGGATAGGCTAGTATCAATTTCAGCTTCTGCTTCCATATCAATATCCATATCCGAATCTATATCAACCCCCACATCCATATCCACCTCCGCATCAACTTCAACAGCATCAAGTTCGACTTCCGCCCCCAAATCGTAATCCATATCGACGTCTATATCAGTATCAATATCTATGTCAATTTCTGCATCAGCATCAACATCCATTTCAAAATCAAATTCTCCTTCACCTGATACATTTGACTCCATTTGTGCCAGGAAAGTTGACAAGATAGTTAAAATTATTCCTCCAATAAACAAACCCAAACAAATACTAAAGAAAATATCATAAAAGTTGCTATAAATATACCCAATAGGCGTTAAACTCAGCCCAGTTAAAAAAATAATAAAGAATGCAAATGTATCCTTCTTCTTCCAATAAATAGTTCTAGTTTTATTCCATTTTTTAATTGAGTTTTTTCTAATCAATTATTTATCCTCGAGGCTTTACCTTTTTTTTGGTAAAATTTAATTTATAAAGAAAGATCATTATATTCTTATTTTAATGCCACATTCATGACAATATTTTGCATCCTTCTCTAGTTTTGCACCACAATATCGACAGAATTGAATTTCATGATAATTAGGGACTACTTTTTCGAATTTATCTTCTATTGGCTCTTTATAGCGTGTTTGAGTAGGACTTCGAATTATATATGGATTTACTCTTGGATTTTGATTTTGGGATTGAATTGGTTTTTGTTCTAAACCTTGAATTTTTGCTTTTCCAGCATTTGCGCTCGCTACAGCAACAACAATACCTATAACGACAAAAATAAATATTAGAAATATCATCCCTCCTATAATCCAAGTTGTTTGAATCATAAACCCATCGAATTTCGAAAAACCAAAAAAACTTAAAAAGAAAATTCCAAATCCAAGAAATAAAAGGAGAATTGAAATTAACCCACTAATTTTGCGGTGTCCGTTTCGATTTCGCCCATTATTTATAATTGGAATCATCCATGCCATACTTTTCACTTTATATTTTTTTATTTTTTTTTATATTCCCATATATATTTCTATATGATTGTATATTTAAATGTTTGGATCATGTGAACAATGATTATAAAATAAGGTTAGAAGTCTTATATATAGAGTCTATAGAAATATATATTTATATTTAGTAATGAAATTAGGCTTTAAAAATTAAAAAAAGGTTCGTATTAAAATTCTCTGTCAAAAATTTTGAAGTTAAAATAAATATATACTAAGATAAATAGAAGAAAATTTGAACTTAACATTATATCTCGTCCTATTTTAAACTCAATTGAAAAAAAATAGTATATATTAAAAATTCTACAGAACTCATTTAATGAAAAAATAAATAATAATTTCAATTAATTAGATAAAAAAAAGCTATTCATATATATTAGAAATACATATATATCTTTATATATAAATATAAATATTTTTTAATGCTATTTATTCCTTTTAGATATTAGATCAAAATTTATTAATATAAAAGTATATTTTTTAATGAGATATCTAAGGTAAAGAATTTATTTAGGAGTTGATCGGTATGGCAAATAAAGAAAAAGATACAGGGGACGAAGATATTGAACCTAAAGAGCCTGAACCTAAAGATAAACCAATATATGTTAAAGTTTCTGATGAGACAAGGAATTTAATAGATAAATATAAGGAACAGGGTACTACAATATCAGATTTAGTGAAAAATGCAGTAAAATGTTATGATGATTTTAATTCAATCTCTCCTCAAATCAAAGGTATTATCAATAAATATAAGGAAAAAGATCAGACAGATATTTCATTTATTGAGTATGCAGTCAAATATTATGGAGAACAGAAAGACCTTGGGAGAGACCTGTGGGTTCGAGCAAGAGATGAGATGAAAATGATGCTTATTGGTAAAACTACTTTTAATCAGCTAATAGCGGCCGCAGAAGCCCCAGAAGAAAGTTTGAAAAAGCCATGGCGTAAAAATGTGGCTATTGATATTATCCTATGGTATAATGACGCAAAACCACTTAAAAGTCTATCGATTGAAGAGATTCTAGATACTATTCAAAGGATGTGGGTCGTTGCGAATTATTTTCATACGATTGATTTAGTTAAAGAAAGTAAGGATGAGTATCATCTCGTTTTCAGGCATAGACAAAATAAGCGATATTCCTCCTATTGGCTAGGCTATTTCACAGAACTATTTCAATCAGAAGAAATGCCATTTAAATTTATAGTTGAGGGTCATTGTTTTGATGAAACACTTTCTATGATAATAAAGGTAGCGTTTGAGAAATAAAAAAAAATAGTAGTTAAAATTACTTTGCTTTTTCATCTTCTTGCATTATACCAAGCTTATTTCCTTCTGTATCTTCAAACATATAAAAATAGCCAATTCCAGGTACGGTTACTTTTGATGAAACTAATTTGCCTCCATTATTTTCTATTTTTTTACTTATCTCATCAACCGAAGAAACTTTAATATAATTAAAAATCTGATCTTCTGCTTGTTCTCTTTTTTGTAAACCTCCATTTATTCCTTCTTCATCTTCTTCTCCTGCATTAATCATCCAGTATTCAATTGGACCTTCCCATTTTTCTATTTTCCAATTAAATACACTTTCATAAAATTCTTTTGCTCTTAAGGGATCATCAGCATTAATTTCAAAATGAATAACTTTTGGGATTGTAATCACCTCAATTTTTAATGATATAAAAATAATTTAGTATTTTATAAAATTTTCTTTACTTAAATTAAAAATGTTTTGATATTTTATTGCTATACGTTAAGAATTTAAAAAGAAAAGGGCTTAAAGTAAATAATGATTTTTATTAAAATTATAGATTTATGTTAATTATCAATTTTATGAATTATGAACTATTATACTAAAGATGTTTTATTATCCTCTATTGGAAATGCTACTAACTTAGTTGAATTAAAGTATAAAAATGGAAGCTCTATAATTATATCTGAATATGGTGGACGTCCTTTAGGATTGTTTCCGAAAGAAGATTGTTATAGTTTATTATGGATACATCCTGAAATTGAAAAAGCTATTAAAACTAGAAACAGAGTAATTGGGGGAGATAGGTATTGGATTAGCCCTGAGAGAGACTTTTTTTATAAAAATCCTGTAATGTGGGAAGGTTGGTTTTGTCCTGAAAAGCTTGATCCTGCGAATTATGAAATCTTAGGAAAAAATACTAAGTCGTGTACTATTTCAAGTTCTCTTTCTGTAGAAAATCAAACAACAAAAGAAATTTACAATGGAGAAATCACCCGTCAATACACTTTAATAAACGAACCAATTAAAACAGGGTTAAATTATTGCGGATTGGAGTTTTTGGATGATTGTGTATTCTATAAACCAGATTTAAAAATTAATGGATGGTCATTAGCCAACATAATAAGCGGTGGCTCAAATAATCCTGGTACTGTTATCATACCAACTAAGCTAAGTCCTAAACCATTATCTTATTTCCGATTTATACCAAATGATCGGTTAAAAATTGGAGAAAATTATGTTGCTTTCAAAATTGATGTGGATGATATCTATAAATTGGCAATTCGACCTGAAGATATTAATTATGAAAGAAAAGCAAAAATTGGATACATACTTAAAATTCCGGATTCAGAAGATTATGGATTTTTAGTTAAATTATCTGATGATATCCCGCAAAGCCAAAGTGAATGTTTTGATGTGGCGAGAGATCACCCTGATTCTGAAATAGGAGTTATTCAATCATATAATTCTGAGTCTCCAGAAAAACCACTATTAAATTATGGAGAAATTGAACTTCAGTTGAATCCATTCAAAACAATTGATAATGCATCTCATGGTAAAGCAAATCATCAAATATTGGGTTATATTGGCAATAAAGATGAGATCTTAGAAGTATTAGAAAAATATTTAGGGGTATGCAACCCTTTTTTATTTTAATTTAAAATTTTAACGAAAAGAATATGGAGAAAAACGATTTTATATATTTAGTTTCTTTCTCCAGAAATTTATTTTTTTCAATAACACATCTTTCTCAGAAAGGTCTAAAATCTTAGATATTGATTTTAGTGCGGTAACTTCTATTCTTATTTGCCTTAGAACAGCACTAAAACCCTTTTTTTCGAGAAGTTCATCTTGTAACTGCTGTAAACCTGCAGCTAATTCATATCCCGGCAAAATTTCTAGATTTTTAATTAAACTATCAAACTGATATGAAAGAGTAGCATCTGGTGAACTTATTGAGCTCTTCAATCTATCTACAGGAAGATCAATTTTAGTTGGTTCTACTGCAGTTTCTGTAGTCTTAATTGTTTCAATTGGTTCCTCTAATTTAACTTCTGGTTTTTTTAGTTGATATTTTTTTTGTGTTGAAACGGGTATTGATGGTGTTTTTATCGTAGGTAAGATTCCAATTTGATCAATTTTTTTACTTTGAATCCAAACATCTTCAAGTAAACCAGCAAATAATTTAATATGTTCATCAAGTACAGAGCCCATACCCGCAATTTGAATAGTCTTAAGGTCAACATCTTTTGAAACAACGCATACTATAACTTCTTCAAAGTCTCTGTTAATTGACCATAGATTTTCTCTTGGATAATGCCTTATATCAAAATTAGGGAATTGGTTTGCTTGATTTAAAATATCCACATCTTTTGGATTACCTAAATCAAAATTAGTTGAGATTCTCACATTTACATGCTTTTTTACCTTAGAGAGAGCAACAAGATCAATATCTTCTAGTTTTGGGGCGATAATATGAATTCTCATTTTAATTCGGAGAAAAGCTTCGTTAATTTGTGCCCTCATTCCTTCAATACTTCTGACAAACCATACATCCTTAAAGCTCAGCATTGAAGCTTCTTTAGAGCGATCCCAGAATTCTTGCATTGTTGCTTCAGCTCCATCAAGCTGATTGATGATATTATTTATTATATCATTTTGAAGAGTTTCAAAAATCTCTGTCTGAAATAAATTTTTTAATTCAGCGATACCTGCTATAATGTCATCATATACACCAGTCACTCTGTTCTCTAGATCTTCTAATGTGCTTTTCAATCCGGATTCTATATCTGTAAATACAGCACCTAAATCTGTGCTTATTTCGCCAGCTGTATCTGAAAGACTTCCCAACTGATTGATAACTTGATCAAGCATATTTTGTGTGGTTCCAACGAATTTAGTCTTAAAATATTCTGTTATCTCTTGAAATTGTTCTGAAACAACACGAGAAACGATTTTCTCAGCCATAGCTTTTAATGCGCCAATTCGAAATTGAGTTTCAAATTTATTTGAAATTTCAGATTTAATTGTTTCTAATTTGGTTTCCATTATTCCAAATTCTTTCGTAATATCTGCTGGTACAATCTCTTTTAAGTTTAAAATAAATCTCTTGACATCGTGAAATCTTTTTACTTGTTCAAGTTCACTCTCAAATCTATCAAACTGAGTTTTGATTTGAGCAGGAAGTTTTGTTTTCATAACTTGAATATATGTTTTATAATCATCTAATTTTTTTAATTTCGCTGAATGTTCTTCCATGGAATCAAATCTTTCTTGTAAGTTTTGAGGAGAGACTTGTTGAAAGGTTTTAATTGTTTCTTTAAAATGGTGAATCTGATTTAATAGCGCAGCGTATGGAGGTAGAGCCATATAAAAGGGTGTTTTTCCAGGAATCTGCTTTACTAAACCCTTTTCATGCAAATTATTTGCTATTTGTGCAGCTCTTTCTTCATCAACATCAGCTAATAAAGCAATTTCACCAGTCATAACGGGACCTCTTCCCGTTATTTTAAAATATGTTTCAACCTCATCATGAGCTAATCCAATCAGTTTTAAAACATGTTTTGTAGCAGAAAGATCTTCTTGGGACACCTTTAACATAACACCTAATTATTTTTTATACGCTTCTTCCAGTAATTCTAAATGTTTAATTGCTATTTCTTTTTTTATTTTTCCATCAACACGGTCTTGTCGAATGTTCTCAATCATATATTCTGGGTAAAATACCTGAGCTACAATATCTGTAAATAAAAATACCCATAAAGTCCCCTTACTATCCCTAATTAGTTTAATAATTTGATCTTGTTCCATACTTTTTAAAAATTCACCAATTTGTTCCATGCTTTCCCCTGGGCCTTTAGGGATTTTATTTAAAGGATAGGCTCTTTCTCTAAAAAGTGTTATGAAATCAAATTTATCCGGATTAATCAATTGTTTAGCAATTTTTAAATTATCCTCTAAACTGGGTTTATAGGTTTTAAAGAAGTTATTTACCTCCTCGAGATAAATTGTAGCTAATTCCGGAGTAGGAAGATTTTTTCTTGCGTCCTCGACGAGTTTTACTACAGGTGTTCTTAAAATTGTAAAATCAGAAAGTAAAAATAAGGAAATATCAGAATCTCCCTCAATCCAATCTTGTTTAACAAGTCCTGTTTTCACAAATGGGTCTAATGTAACCTCTATATTTGAGATTATTTTACTCAATCTCTCTTCTAAAATTGCTTGTAAGTCTCTTCTTGTTAAAGGTTTTTCTTGTAGTATTTCTAGAATTGTTCTTCCCTTTTCACTAGTATAAATTTGAGCCAATCTTTGTTCTTTAGTTAAAGTTTTTAACCTGTCCAAGAGAAACATTGCATTTCTTAAATAATTCTTTAATTCTTTAACTGTGTCATAAGTCTGTGATATATCCCTTCCCATTTGCTTAAGATAATTTAATATTGTTTCATTAATTTCTTGAATCACAGCTTCACCAAACATTTCGGGATCTTCACCCAATTCTAACATTAAATTAATCATTAAAGGTCTTTGAGATTCCATTCCTGTAAAAAAACTTGCTACATTGGAATGAGCTTTTTCTAATCTCACCAAAACATTTCCTGCTTCTCCTGCGCCAGTAATATGGGCATAGAATATTCGCATCATATCATCCAAATCGATATCTAAGCTTTCAGGGTGACTAAGAGTAACAGCTAGCCCCCGATCTTCTGTCCATTCAGTAATTATAAATCCTCTTGGCATTTAATTCACTCCCTCTTCATTAACATTAGATTTTTCAATTTTATCTATTTTTTCTGGTTGAATTGACTCTATGCTTAAAAGAGTTTGATTATTTTTAATATTATCTGCAACAATCTCTCCCCGGTTTTTGACTAACATTGGTTTAGTCTTTTTTCCTTTATATACCTTTTTTCTTAATGCTCGTATTTTTCTTACTAAAGGTGGATAACGCCAGATTTTAATATACATAGTAAAAAGTAAAGCCACTCCTATGATAACCCCACTGAATACATAGATTAATAAAGATATAAGCCAACCCAAATCAGGTCCAGGTTCTGGGGGTATAAATACACCTACATTTAAGGTTATTCCAAAATCTTGGTTTATGACTTCGTAATCAGAACCTACAATTGCAGATATAGTTATAGTTTTACCGTACCCATCTGGTGGGTTTGTTATAGTAGCTTCATAAATTCCATTATCTTCTGTTAGGAAATCTTGCTTTGCATCCCATGATTGTTCATAGGTAACTATAGCCCCCTCTATTAATTTATCATTGTCAGTATCATTTAACATGATTTCTAGTGAAGCATCTTCTCCCGAATTAATATTTATAGTATCTTCCCCTGATACAGTAATAATTTCTACATTTATTTTTCTAACATAAACATTAATTTGTAGTTCTTGAGTTACATAATTCCTTTTTTGCGCCCTAATTTTTAAACTATTATCATACAGGTCTAATCTTGTAGTTACATTAAAAGTGATTGAATAATTATCTGCATTTTGTGTTAAATTATCTATTAGTCCCATTGTAAATCTAACATTAGCATCTTCTAAATGTCCACCTGTCTGATTAGTATATTTTACAGTAATAGTTAAATTTTCGTGCAGAGGAAGTTCAAAAGAGGTACTTTCTACCCCATTTAAAAATACTTGCAAATTTGTCGGATAATCATTAAATTCTACTGTATATGAAATGTCCAGTGAAATATTAGTAATTGAAACAGTAATTATTTTATCCAATTCAAAGTCATTTGCTAGAAAAACTTGAATTGAAAGATTCACATCATCAGAAATTAAAGATGTAAGGTCAAATCCATCTATACTTGCCTTTTGAAAGATTGTAGTAGCAGTACTTAATTTAATGGTTTCTGTATGCTTAATATTGTTCATTAAAATACTAATTTCAGAATTTAGAGATGCACTGGTCCAAGTATCATTAACTTTATAGTCAAAATTTAGAAGTGCTTCAGTAACTTCGAAATCTATATAAGGACTAATGGTAATACTATCACTTATTTTTTTCCCCACCTGATTCCAAGAGGCAGAAGTCTGTTGGTTTATCGTTTTCTCATAAGTGAATGTTAAGTTTACCGATTTAATCAATAATTCGTGAAATTCGTCATTGTCATACGTATCGGAATTATCTGCTGTGTATATTCTAATTCCTAATGTCAGTGTGAAATTAAAGTAGTCTGTGCTAAGAACCGAAGTCAAGGCATACATTATATCCTCTTGAAGATCAGGTATTAGATCCGTATCAAGTAGTGTATCATCTCCTGGAGGATTACCTGCTCCCAAGTCGCTTGGCTGAAGATATGCTATTTCATAAACCTTATCTTTTGGTAAATCAGAGATTAGGACATAAAATCTAACATAATCATATGACTCTTGTTGATTTAAAGGAGCACCGCCATCAGTTGCTGATGTATCTCCAGAACAATCAACATCTTCATCAACAGTTGCATTTACCACTGCATGTATCGATGCGGAAGTAATTTCATAGTCGGACATACTTACGGGCATAGTAAGATTTCTGTCCCAATGGACACTTGGATTTTGATTTGCATCATGATCATCGAATTCATGATACACTTTCAGTCCTTCCGAATCCGAGAAATTAGAGGAAGGCCCATGAGGAAACTCTGGATTGGGAACTGCTAGCCAATTAGAGCCAATAGGAGGCGTTTCTACAAATGAATAAGTTGTTTTTTTCCCTAAAACCTCAAAATTTGCACTACCTCCACCAATATAAGCATTGATATCGTTTGGATCTCCAAATGCACCCTTAGATGAGGTCCAATTATCTGAAGAAACAAAATTTGGATTACTTATCCATTGTTCTTGGAAAGATTCATCTGCTGATGTTTTAACATTCTCTAAATTATCTGATTTCTCCGAATTGTTTATTAAATTCAAATTGGCAATTTGAAAAATGGAAAATATAAGAATAATCAGAATTACGACATTTTTTTTCATATTCTTTCTATCGGTCATTTAAATCCCCTAAAAAACGTTATTTTTACTTGTTTAAGCTTTTTAATATAATTTTCTACAAATTTATAATGATTATTATATAAATTATGCATATAAAAATATTTTCGATATCAATTAGAAGAGAGTAAATATTTTTTTAGAATATGAATTAAAAGTAACTTTTTACAAACCCTCCATCTACTTGAATAACTGTTCCAGTAATGTAACTGGCTCTTTCTGAGGCAAGGAATACTATTAAATTTGCTATTTCTTCTGGTTTTCCTAATCGTCCTAAAGGGATGGGATCTATCCAAGATTTTGTAACTTCATATTCAGATTCCCCTTTTTCTTGAGCTGTTTTAGTAATTAATTCTTTCATTCGATCTGTAAGTGTTGGGCCAGGACATACTACATTAATCAAAATATTATCTTTTCCATATTCATTTGCAATAGTTTTAGCATATCCTACTACTCCCAGTCGAGTTGTATTAGATAAAACCAAATTATCTAAGGGTTGTTTTACTGAAACAGAGGTTATTGCTATAATTCTTCCATATTTCTGATTTTGCATTATTGGCAATATTAAGTTTGTTATTCTAATGAATGATTGTAAGTTTAAATCAATAGAATTTGACCATTCTTTTTTTGTTATTTTACTTATTGGACCTGAGGGAGGACCTCCAGCGTTATGAACCAAAATATCTATCCTTCCAAATTCATCGAGAGTTTTTTCTACTAGATTTTCAATCTGGTTTTCATACATTAAATCTGCAACAATAGAAAAAACCGTATTATCAGAAACTAAAGATTTGTTTTTTTCTATTTTCTCTTTAGCTAATTCTAAATTTTCTTTAGAACGACTACATATAGTTACATTAGCACCCTCTGAGTAAAAACTCTGAGCACATGCAAAACCAAGTCCTTTACTTGATGCCAATACTAATGCAACTTTATTCTCTAATCCTAAATTCATCAATATCTCTCCTATATAGTTTTCATTTTTAATATGCTTACTTTTAGGTTATTTCATCATAATATTTAAATATTCAATTGTTATATTAAAAGTAAATCCAATAATAAAATTGACTAAATCAATGAGAAAAACAAAAATTTGGGCAATATCTCTCTTTTTAATCCCAATTATAATGGCTTTTCCAATAATCGTGCTAATTTTTCCCTCAACATTAACCATCGTAGAAAATGGAGGCTCAAATGAAGAATTAAATATTTCTACGGAAAGTGGTGGAGGATATATTATGAATACTGATGCTATATATTCTTGGATCGAAATTCAAACTTCAGGGATTCCTATGACAATTTCCTTTTATGATGATTCTTCTGACGAAATTTCCTTTACTAATGATGGATGGACTTTCACTTTTTATGAAACTGTGTACAACTCCATTGAAGTTAGTACAAATGGATGGATGAGTTTTACTAATTTGGGGGATACTGGTGAGTATTGCCACAATATACCTAATGGTGAAATTGAAAATTTTGATTGTGTCGCATTATTAGGTGAAGATTTAGATCCAAGTTATTCTGGAAAAATTCATTTCCAATTTTTTGGTAGCGAACCAAATAGATACTTAGTAATTGAATACATACAAATCTACAGTTTCGGAGAAGAATTAGTGGGAGATTTTGAAGTTATTTTTTATGAGAATGGAAACATTAAATTCCAATATAAGGTTATACATGATATTCAATGGTTTTTCCCAATTATTGGGTTAGATCATGGCGATTTAGTAAATTATAATAGATACGACGCTGAATTACCATTAAATTCAAAAGCGATTGAATTTACCTTTAATAAGATGATTAAAGTTGAATATGGATTTAATTTTGATACAGAAGATTCCTTTTCTTGGCTTGTATTGGAAATTAATCATAGTAAAATGGATCAATTTTTTGGAATTACATGGGAAACTGATTTTGGCTTGTATCCAAATGTATTGATTAACGAGAAAACGAAAATAAATATCTCATCAATTGTAGGAAATTCTACTCATTGGGAAATCAATTATAATACATGGGATTGGATTGGCAAAAATGATACATTTAACTCTAGTTATGATGGCAATGACAGTATATCATACCGAAAAGAACCTCTTAATTATACTTCACCCCATCTATTGCCAAATTACTATCCATTTCTATTGCCGAATTTTACATTGTTATACCTTAATAGAGCAAATCTTGATAATTATTATGACACTCTAGGACAATATAATTTTGGCAATATACTTCTTGAAAGTTATTTCTATATAAGTTTGTATGGAGAAGTCATTTTTGATGCTTTTTATTCACCTTCCGGAATATTAGAAGAACTGAAAGTTATAAACCGATATGAGGATGAGGAAAACTATATCGAAGAAGTTATTTTTTTAATGGTTCGATATATTGAAGGCCCAAAGCCATTTTATGTAGGAGTAAATGAAGGTGAAATTTACGAATATGGAGTATTTTATAGTTTAAAAAATGCACCACCAGGATTTAGCAACGAAACTTTTGAAAATATCCCTGATAGAATAAAAATATTTGTTGATTTTGTTGGTGGAGAAGACCCTAAATTGAATCGGGCTCTAGTAATTATTACATTATCAGGCAGAATAGATAACATTTGGACAGAACTAGGGATATTTGAAAATTTTCTTTATAGAACTACTGAAGATATAAAGTTCCTATTAAATTATCAATATGTTGAATCACTTACTATAAATTGGGAAACTTATGCATCAATAATTGAAAATTCTTGTGATATGATAATGCCAGGTATGTATACTGTGGCCCCTCTAGATAATGGTATAAAAATATCTACTGGAATAATGGGTATTAACATAGAAACAATTATGACTTATAATTCCACTTTAGGAATACTAAATATTCTATCAGAACGTTATAATAGTAGAGAATTTTTCACGTTCAGATTAAATGATTTTGATTACAAAATTAAAGAAGGGGATGAGGCAATCCAGAGTATAAATCCCCTATTCCTATCCATAATTCTATTAGCAACAATAATCATTATTGCTAAGCAGATCAAAAGAAAAATAACCTGCAAAACTTAAACTTTCTTTTTTGTATTAATTACATTCCAATAAGATTCTTAATAGAAAATTGGATTGAAATGATTATTCAAAAGAAAAATTCCTAAAAATTTTCTATTTCGAAAAAGAGAACTATACTTAAGAAATTAATTAATTGATTGAAGTCAATGAAAGAAATTAATCAGGAGTTAACTCATCTAGATCACTCAAATCAAGACCAGAATCAAGTGTTTCTGGAATTTCTGCGAGAAATTCATCTAAAATCTCTTTCAATTCATCTCCAGAACGCTTTAATATTAACCTAATTAGCCCAATGTTGATGTCTGGATCTGAGATAAGTGTAAGAACACCCTTAGGGCCACAACTAGCCGCGAATATCTTACCTCCACTGAATTCTGAAGTTACAATGTCTAACTCACCAAGTTCTAGATTTTTACCTTGCTCTTCAGAAGCACAAAATACAGCACTGGCTATAGCGCCGATGCCATCTACATCAGCAGGAAAATAGGAAAATTTAGAGACACTAGCTATAGTTAATCCAGTTCTATCAACTAAGATAACCTTTTTAATTCCGCTTTCGCTTTTTATAATCTTACTGAGGATATTGTCAAAACTTTTGGTATCAAGACTAATGATCATGCACCTTTTTTGTTACAT
>JBHLNY010000290.1:0-4165 GCA_048941065.1 Promethearchaeota archaeon | reverse complement strand
ACATTTCCTTTAAAATTGAAAAAACCAACACCACCATATTCAGCGAGATCCATATTTCCTTTTCTATTCTTTCGAGGATGATAATGAGTTAATTCATTTACTTTAAAAAAATTTGATAGGTCCCCTACTTTACTTGCTTTATAATTCCCATGATCTGATGTTATTGCTATCATAGTATCATCTAAATATCCCAATTTATCTAAAATTTTAATTAAATAGCCGATAACCTTATCAATATGTAATAAATTCAATTTATAAATTTGTGAATCAAAACCGTACACATGCATTAATAAATCAGAAGATATAAAACAAAGTAGAGATGCAACAGGAGGTTCTTTAACGTTAAAAAACTTTTTTGGGTTTTTATAATTATCTAACAATTTCTGTACGATTATCGAATTTGCCCTAATCATGAGTTGTTTTCTATTTCTTAAATGTGTTAGTATGAGATAATACATTGCGAGTTTTGTTTTTCTCTCAGGGAAAATGTATTTCGCACCCTTACTTATAAATTGAACAATACTTGCAGTATTCCCGTCACCAACCATTTCAAGGATAGATTGGCAATTATTGCCCATATCTTCATTTAATTTATATATTTGCATATCTTTAGCCAAATAACTCCTCAAAAATGGATATATGGTATTACGTCCCATCCAGTTTGTTAGAGGTACTCCATGACATAATTCTTTACGATAATCCCCTGTATATGTTCCTGTAATCATCGAGACTTGGGTAGGATATGTAATTGAAGGGAAGTCTGTTACACAATTTTTAGAATAGATCCCCTTTTCCATTATACTTTTAATATTAGGGAGTAAACCTCTATCAACGAACTTAAACAAGTGTTCAGATCGAAGATCATCAATAATACATAGAATCACTCTATTTATCTTATTTATCAAACTTCACCTTACAAAAATCACTTATATTTAGAAGTAATTTGAAATTAATAAATATGCTAAAAAACTTGGAATTTATAAAAATAAGCACTTTTTGTAATATTTAGAGATTGTTGTAATGAAAGTTAAAATATGAGCCTCCGACGGGATTTGAACCCGCGACCTGCAGATTACAAGTATCAGCAATCATTAGAGATTAATTAAATTCTGCTGCTATACCGCTAAGCCACGGAGGCTTATTAAATTTTTTCTATATTTTATATGAAAATGTTATAAATTTTTAATTTTGTGGTTTTAATCGGTTGTAAAAGTCAACACAAATAATTAAAAGTTTATTTATCTTTTTGTTAAACAAGTCTATAACTGTTTTAATTTTGAATTAGTAATTAAAAATTACAATACATAGAGAAATAAAATTACTAAATTGAAGAATCATGCCGTTTACAAAAGAAGATGTTACCAGAGAAGCTTTTAGACGTTATAAGTCAAATGAACCTTATGAAAAAAGCATCTGGTTCTTAGCTGAATTATGTGTAACAATAAATAGAAACGTTAAAAATGGGTATGACATTGAACCACTCGAATCAGATAATTTAGTCTTATTGATACGTGAAGATGTTAATGGCGAAATTATCATACCAAATGAAGATGAAATACGAGAAGTTGCTGAAATCATATATCACGAAAATCCTCCCAGAAGTCAGCTTGATTGGTTTATTGCTGAAAAATCACTTCTTTTAGAAGAAATTAAAAAAATTATTAGGGAAGGGAAAAGTTAAGGAATGATTATAATTTTCTAAATTTGAACACTATCTTAATTCTCAATTTGATTAATTATTTAACTACTCTATAATATTAAACTCAGAATAGTTGAGGTTAAAATAAATACTATAATATTTATTAATAGAGTACATAAAATTGAAATATCCATTGGTAATAAAAATGCCTACACCAAAAAAATCAAAAAAGAAAGAAACTGAAGATAAATCACAAACTTCACTTTTCAGTTTTGTAAGTAAAGATACAGGAAAAAAAAAGGTTTCAGAAAAAGTATCTCAAAAAGAAGAAATGAAAGAGATCCTTAAAGAGGAACAGAAGGAAAAAGCCAAACCTAAAAAAATAGAGAAGATAAAAGAAGAAGAAATAAAACTAGAAGCGGATGTAAAAGAAATACCTAAAAACTTATTTTTTAAAGGAAATAATGTTCCTTTTGGCTTAAAAGATAATACTATCACATTAGAGAAAGTATTAAGAGAAAATGTAACTTCGAAATATATTCGATACTTAATCAAAAAAGGGGAAATTGTAGATAATCTAGAACGTGGGTTATTACTTGATGTTGATTACGATGGTGGACAAAACAAAGCATTTTGTAAATTTTACGATTTGGACACAGATGAGATTAAGATATGGATTGATACAACAAAACATGAACCCTATTGTTTAAGCAAAAAATCAGTAACAGAACTAAAAAATAGCACTGATTTAAAAAATTTTGATGGATTCACGAGATTTGAGGAAGTAAAAAAAGTGGATCTTTTAGAAGATAAACAACTTTCAATTACAAAAATCTATGGTAAAACTCCTTCGGATATTGGAGGATCTGGAAAAAATATTCGAAATATTTTAGGGGAAAATAATTTAAAAGCCTGGGAGGCAGATATTAGATATCATCTAAATTATATCTATGACACTCAATTAATTCCTGGATTAATTTATAAGATTAAAAATGGATCGATTCAAAAATTAAGTTTTGAAGAAGATTCAGAAGAATCTAAGAAAATGGTAAATGAACTAAGGAATTTATTTAAAGATGAAGCTCCAGAAATACAAGAATTTTCTGAAAAGTTTTTAGATATTTTCCTAACTCCTATTCCAGAGGTTAAAAGAATGGCTATGGATATTGAAGTGACTTTAGGTCCAGAAGATTTTATTATCCCAGATCCCCGTGGAGCGAAACAAGAGATTATAAGTGTATCATTTGTGTCTACAGATGGATTGAAATTAGTGTATGTATTAGAAAGGGAAGGTTTTACTTATCGTGGGCTTCATAAGAAATTTCCTTCAGATGCAGAGATATTATTCTTTAAGAGTGAGAAGAAATTATTGATTGAAACTTTTCGTCTCTTATGGGAATATCCTATAATTATTACCTTTAATGGAGATAATTTTGACTTAAATTACATGTTTCATAGAGCAAGGAAATTAAAAATTGATGAGGAATTAAATCCTATTCAAATTAAGAGGGGTTTTGGTTTTCTATCAAGTTCAGACTGCGATCTTAGAAAAGGGATTCATATTGATCTATTTAATCTCTTTTTTAATAGAAGTATTTCAGGTTATGCATTTGGTGGGGCCTATGAAAGCAGTTCCTTAAATGCTATTAGTGGTGCATTATTAGGAGAAAAAAAATACGAACATGAAGAAGAGATACATGAGATGGAATATGATATACTCACTTGGTATAATTTAAAGGATTCTATTTTAACACTAGAATTAACCAAATTTAACAATTCCTTAGTCTGGAATTTGATTATTTTATTATGCAGGATTACTAAAATGCCTGTCCATGAAACCGTACGACGCCAAATTTCTACATGGATACAAAGCATTTTTTACTTTGAGCACCGTCGAAAAAATTATCTTATTCCTCGGCGATCTGAAATAGCAGAATTAAAAACAGGGGGATATTCAAAAGCAGTTATAGAAGGAAAATCATTTGCAGGCGCTTATGTTGTTCCTCCTGTACCAGGTATCCATTTTGATGTTGTAGTTATGGATTTCGCCTCGCTATATCCTTCGATAATAAAAGAATATAACCTTTCATATGAAACTGTGCTTTGTCCTCATGAAGACTGCAAAGATAATCTATTAAAAGGGAGTCCTTACCATGCTTGTACTCATAAAATGGGTATCTTTGCGTATGTAGTTGGTTTCTTTCGAGATATTAGAGTAAAGTACTTCAAGCCAAAATCAGGTGATAAAAGTTTATCCCAAAAACAGAGGAGTTATTATGAAACAATTCAACAGGCACTTAAAGTTTTTATAAATGGTTCATATGGAGTCTTTGGGAGCCAGAATTTTCCATTATTTTGTTTACCTGTTGCTGAAAGCACCACTGCGATAGGACAGTACTCCATAAAACAAACAATTAAAAAATCTGAAGAAATAGGTGTAAAAGTGCTCTATGGGGATACAGACTCTGTATTTCTTCAAAATCCATCTAAGGGGCAAATGAATGAAATTGCTAAATGGAGTAAAGA
>JBHLNY010000289.1:0-4173 GCA_048941065.1 Promethearchaeota archaeon | reverse complement strand
CAAGCCCGCGAGATGGCCATCGAGGCCGCACTGCTCTGCGAACCCCAGCTCATCCTCCCCCTGCCGGAGATCGTGAAAGTCAAGAAGAATCAACTCCTGGTCATCACGATCCCGGCCGGCCTACCCAACGTCTACAGCCTTCACGGCCGCTACCTGGCTCGCGTGGGCTCGCTGAACAAGCCGGTCCCGGCGGCCATGCTGCGCCGGCTCCTCATCGAACGGGGGGAGATCACCTTTGAGACGCTGACCGACTCGCGCGCCACGTACGAGGACCTGGACCCGACCAAGGTGGCCTCCTATGCCAAGTCCTTCCGCTGGGGCAGCAGCATCTCCAGGGAGGAACTGCTGCTCAGCCGAGGGTGTCTGGTCCGGGAAAAGGACCGATATCACCCCACCAACGCCGGCCTTCTGCTCTTCGGCCGCGATCCCCAGAAGTTCTTCATGAACGCCCAGGTAGTCGTGGTGCAGTACCCCGGCCTGGAGATGAGCGACGAGTTCATCCGGGAGGACATCGGCGGCACCCTGGACGAGCAGATCGACGCCGCCGAGCTATTCCTGGTCCGCGCCATGCGCAAGAGCATGCGCCTGACGGGCCTGAAGCGTGAGGAGACCACCGAGTACCCGGTGGAAGCCGTGCGGGAGGCGGTGGTGAACGCCGTGGCCCATCGGGACTACAGCATACGCGGTGAGGCGATCCGCATCAGCGTGTTCAACGACCGCATCGAGTGCTACAGCCCGGGCCGGCTCCCCGGCCACGTTACCGTGCAGAACATCGTCGACGAGCGATTCAGCCGCAACGAGGCTATCGTCCAGGTGCTGGCAGACATGGGCTACATCGAACGCCTGGGCTACGGCATCAACCGCATGATCCAACTCATGGAGGCACACGGTTCCCGTCCGCCGGTCTTCCAGGAGCGGGCCGCGGGATTCCAGGTCACGTTGCACAGCGCCATCGACGAACCGGCCCCGGACGCCAGTGAACTGGCCCGTTGGCTGGAGATGGGTCTCAACGATCGCCAGGCGCAGGCAATGCAGTATCTCGCACGGCACCCGCGTATCACCAACCGGGAGTTCCGGGAACTGTGCCCGGACGTGAGCAACGAGACGATCCGCAGCGACCTGGCGGACCTGGTGGATCGGAACGTGCTGTTGAAAGTGGGGGACAAAAGGGCCACGTACTACATCCTGAAGTGAAGTTAGGAAGTGAAGCGTGGGACTGTGGGATGTTATTCTTTTGGTGTGCTTGACGCTACCCCCGTTGTTGTTGACAGCGCTAGCGGTGGCCGATTGGTGGCGCACCAGGCGCAGGCTCTATCTCTTGATGCCTGTACTCTACCTGATCGCCGAGCTGGGCTTCGCGATAGCTTTCCTCAATGCTGATCTCATGGTGTGCGCATCGTGCATCGCCTGGCTGGCAGTGGGTCTCTTCCTGCATCTCACGATTCGACGTTCGGACCGCGCCCCTGAAAAACCCAGTGGTGAAGGGCAGCCGAAACCAAACGAGTAGCTATTCTCGAAGAGGTGATGGCGGCTACCCTGTCCCGAGGCTGCCAGTTATCCCAAATTATCACAGATTATCCCAAGTTCCGGCTACTTTTTGCAATTGTTTTCGCCTCCGGTGGTTGGGATGTTTCACAGATGATGCCGGTTCCGCAACGGAGTCCGGCTTTTTCGCATCCGCTAATCTACGAGAAGCCGCACGAATCTTTATCCTGTTCGCGAAGGTTCGCGAATCGAGGTGAGAAGAACTATGCCCGATCTCATCATTGAAGCACGCAACCTCGTCAAATACTACGGCGCGACCCCGGCCCTGGCCGGGTTCAACCTGCTGGTACCCCGGGGCAGCCTCTACGGGCTGGTGGGTCCCAACGGCGCCGGCAAGACCACCACCATCCACATCCTCTGCGGCCTGACCCGGCCCAACGACGGCACGGCTCGCGTGGCCGGCTTCGACCTGGGCGAAATGATGCGCATTCGCCAGGCCATCGGCGTGACACTGGAGAACCACCCCCTGTACGAGAACCTGACGGCCCCGGAGTACCTACGCTTCGTGGGCGAGATGAAGGGCCTGCACGCCGACGAGGCCCGGCAGGAGGCCGCGCAACTACTGGATATGGTGCAACTGGGAGCCGATGATCGCGCCCTGATCAACAGCTTTAGCAAGGGGATGAAGCAGAAAGTCGCCATCGCCTCGGCGTTTGTGGCCTGGCCGGCCCTGATCATCCTGGACGAACCGTTCATCGGCATCGACCCGCTGGGCGTGCGCGCCGTGAAGGACCTCATGGCGGACTACGTGACCGACGGCGGGACGGTGCTTTTCAGCAGCCACATCCTGGACGTGGTGGAACGCCTGTGCGACCACGTGACCATTATCAAGGCCGGGCGTGCGGTGGCCGCCGGTGCCGTGGCCGACCTCACCGCCGACGGCGAAACACTGGAGCAGGTGTTCCTGATGGCCATGACCATGGCGACGGAGGCAGCGGCATGAAGCAGGTGGCGATCAGCTTCCGCTACCTGGTACGAGGCAAGGTCAACGCGCTGACAAACTTGAAGCCGGCCACGGCCCTGAGTTGGGGATTGTTCCTGGTGCCGGCCGGCTGGCTGGTCTACGCGGCAATGACCCTCCTGCAAGAGAGCGCACACCAGGTGTCCCAGTTCCCCTTCGAGCTTACGGCCGGGATCTTCGCGGCGGTGTTCTCCGTGTTCAGCTTCGCCACGCTGATGGGGATGACCAGCGCGCAAAGCCTCAACTACGAGAAGCTCAAATTCCTGCCCCTGCGCGCCTGGCAGGTCTACACGCTAGAACTGCTGGAGAAGCTGATCATCCTGGGGCCGTTGCTGGGGGTGGTGGTGACGCCGGCGCTGCAGATCACCACGTTGCTGGGTTTTGGCGTGTTGGAGTACGTGCGACTGGCCGGGGTCACGGTACTGTTCGTGCTGCTGGCGGTGGAGGCGCTGACGCTGTTCCTGGTGCTGCTGCAAGGGGGAGCCGGAGCCGCGCGCGGCCTGTGGCGGCTGGCCTATACCTTCGCGTTCCTGGGAGGCTACACGGCGCTGATCAAGGTCCGGCCCCGCGACGCCGCGTTCGCGGTGCAACTCCCGTGGACGCCGTGGGCAATGGCGGCCCGGGGCGTGCTGGACGCCTCCCTCGCCGACATCGGCATCCTGATAGCACTGACCCTGGCATTGTTTCCGCTGGGCATGCTGGTCTACCGCTGGGCGTATCTGCGGGAGCGGCCGGGCGTGGGGCGACGGGGAGTGGACGGATCAGGGCTGCTCGTGGCGTTGGGCTGGCCGTTGCGCTGGCTGAACCGGGGCGCCGGCCGCATCCTGGCCCTGGATTTCCGGCAGGTGTTTCGGGATCCGTACGCCTACTCGCTGTTTCTGTTCCCGATCGTCTTCGTGGTGGCGTTGGACGCCGCCGGCTTTACCCGGCTGCCGGGAGTGCGGTTCTACGTGCCGTTCTTGCTGGCCGTGGAGGTGACGCTGCTGCTGGGCCTGAACCCCATCGGACGCGACGGCAACGGGTTCAAGTTGCTGCGCTTGCTTCCCGTCTCGCTCGACCAGATCCTCGTCGCCAAGATCACCTTCGCGTTCATCCTGACGTGGATATTTGGAGCAATGGGCAGTTTTCTCTGGTTTTGGGGTGACTGGCCGAGGCTGGGCGCAAACGGCTCGACTGAGCTCGCCGAAGTCCTGGTCGTGCTGACAACCTGGGTCGCGTTCTGCTCCACGCTGGCTGTCTATCTGGGCGTGCTCTACCCGACTTACGGAAAGCTAGCTCCTGGCCCCACGCCGAGATTCCCGTTCCTGATAGTCGCGGCGGCGTTGCCGTTTCTGGCCTATCAGCTTCCCGCGATGCGAATGCCAATCCTCATCGGAGGGTCACTGGCTGGGGTCGTGGTGTTGTACCGGCTGGCCCGGCAGCAACTGGCCGCTTGGGCCGTGGAGCAGATGGGAAAGCAATCTGTGTAGGGACAGTCCTCATCCACACACACAGTGGGCTGCGCCGGGGGCTTCGCACTGCCTGCCCCCATTTTGCACCTGACCAGGGGGTGGCTACAAGGATCGCCTTTACTCTACCGCAACCATAGCCACAGCTGCTGCCCCCACCACGCCGGCGTCGTCGCCCAACTCCGCCGGCACGACGCGCACGGCGTCGGCGGCAGTGGG
>JBHLNY010000288.1:0-4173 GCA_048941065.1 Promethearchaeota archaeon | reverse complement strand
ATTTCTGTGGAGGAGAAGTTTGTCCTATTTGTGGAGAGATTTATGATATTCCTTTATTATGTAATTCGTGTAATACAGGTTTTCATCAGTGTTGTGTCACAAACTATACAATTAACAAGAACATTGGTATTCCACACATTTTCAGGTGTCCTAATTGTGATATATTACTTCAAATTGACCAAAATTTAATTGTAGAGACTTCTACAGTTGATCCAAAAATAAAATCTGTAAAAGCTTTTATCGAAATGGAAGAATTAAAAAAACCTGCAGAAATGAATGGCATTAATAAATCTCAATCTACTGGTTCTTATGGACTAGGAAAATTAGAGGATGAAAAAGAGTATCCAATAGAACAACAAATATCCGAGGAAATGCCCAAAAAAGTAAGGATCGGTGGATTTTTTGGGAAAGTCTATACTGTGAAAAAAGTTGGTGATAAGATCGTTTATGAAAAAACTACTAGAGATTCTTCAATTAAAAAGACCAATATGCATTCAAATGGTGAACAAAAGGACCCAATTTTCAGAATTTGTCCAGTATGTGGAATACAGACAACATCATCGGAACAGACTAAATGTCAAAATTGTGGATCTAGATTATAATTCGATTTATTAATTTCTTATTAATAATTCTTTTGCTAAATGTAAAAAAGTAGAATTTTAATAATATAAATAAAAATAAATACAATTTATATTATTATTTTTTTATAAATTTTAGAGTTTGCTTACAAATAAAAATATAATTTGATGGTAAGATGCTAACAACGATAAATTCAGAAGAATTCATATTTTACATAGATTTATCTACGAACTTTATGAAGAAAAAGTCACTTGTAAAAGCAATAAGTGCTTTCATTAAAGAAAAGAATAGATTTAATGCCTTAAGCTCTTATGGCATAGTAATTTTTCAAAAAGATGATAATCCTATTACTGTTTATAATTTAAAAGAAACAGAGAAGGTCTTAAATACAATAAATGAAGTATGGGATACTCGAGAGGTAGAACAAAGTTATTTAGAGAATGGTTTATATGAAATTCTTGCTTACATCTTTAGACGAAGCCGTGTAGCCAGAAAAAATTATCGTGTTATTATTATCTCAGATTCTCCAAGTAAATTATCTGAGGAGTATCATTTAGCTCTATATGATTTGCTAATTAAAGCAAAAAAATTTTCAGCTTTTATTGATATTATTCGGGTTGGTGACAAGAAATTTTATGATGATGATGTTAAATTAAAAGTAATTTCAAGTGAAACACAAGGCGGGACATTTTATTGTACTGATGAAAAACTTTTTCACAATATTCTCGGATCCTTAATTCAAAACAAACAAGAATTTAAAGTTATTCAAACTGAAGAAGATCAAATATTAGAAGAAGATCAAACTTTTTATGAAGGTTTAGCTGTAGATTTAATTACTCTTGCCCCTGATGATGAAGAAATCTGTACGATCTGTGAACTAGAATTATGTCCAATTTGTGATGCTTATTCTGACGAAATACATAAGTGCTTTAACTGTAATGCTAAATTTCATAGTTGTTGTGCAGCAAAATACTCTCTTGCAAAAAATATCGGTTTTAAACATATATTTCGATGTCCGCAATGTGAAACTTTATTAAAACTAGATGAAGAATTTGTTAATATGATATATGAAGAAGATCAAGAAGAAGAAATAGAAGAAGTACCTGTAATTGGACAACCTTCAGAAGAAGTGTTGGAACAAGAACAATATGAAGATGAACAAGAAGTTGAATTAGATATAAAATCTTTAAAACCTCCATCAATGCATTTAAAACCTATTCCAAGGCCAGAAATGACGAAAAAAGTTAGAGTTGGTGGTTTTTTTGGTAGAGAGATTGAAGTAAAGGTTAATAACAATAATAATTTAAAAGAATCAGTATCTCAAAATTTAGGACAAGATCTAAAAGCTACGATTGATATTGAAAAAACTAAAGAAAATATTTCCATAACAGCATTAAAACCTCCGAAGAAAAAAGGATCAGTTAAACTCTGTAAAATTTGTGGTGCTACTCTTCAACTTTATGATATTAAAATTTGTCCTGTTTGTGGTGCAAAAATCGATTAGTCATCAAATTTTTATTTTTATCTCGTACTCTGAATAAATCGTTTCTCAGTCTCTTTTACTTTTTGCCATTTTTTTCTTTCTGACCGAAGTTTGAAGAGATCTACATCTTTATAAATGATACCTTCCTCCTTTGCTGGTATGGTTCTTTCTGTACGTTCTTTTTCCGGTGTATATATAAGGGAATTTCCATAATCGGCAACATTAGCAAAAAAGGAATAAGCATAAATTGATCTACGTGCATCAAAATGAACTGCTTTAAAATCAGCTGTTACTGGTGTAAGGGCTGGATTAAGAATTATATCAATAGGAGGTTCAGAATTTTTTAATTCTACTCTTAAGTCCATATCAAGAAAATCGCGGCAAATAGCAATTGCAATTCTTCCATATTTTGTATCAGCTATAATTGTTTTACGAGGTAGAGTACTTGTGTCTATTCCTTCTTTAAATCGTCCCTTTTCAAGTGATATTATAGCAGGAATGTGTTTTTCTTGTTGCCAGAGTATTTTTTCAGGACTAATTACTAAGCTAATATTATTTTTTAATTCAATATTGTGATATGATCCAGGAATAATGTACATTTGATACATTTTAGCATAATCACATAAGTCTTTAAGCAATTGCTGATATTTGAGATCTATTGTCATTTCAGGAAACATTAAAATTCTTATGTCTAATTTAGAAGCTTTTTCAATCATTTCCTTTATTTTTGATTTAATCCCATTAACTTTCTCTTCTTTTAGAGTTAATAACCCGATAGGTTTTTCTTCGTAGAACTCATTTAATATATCTCCACTATTAGAAAGACCAATTTGAGCAACTCCGACTCTAAATTTCTCTTGTAGTTTCTCAGGGTGTTGTTCTAAGAAATCTTTATAAATCAAGATATATTTTTCTTGACTTAATTTTTTCGATTCTCCTATATCAATTTCTTGGGTATAACTACGAACCTCACTTAATTTTGGAGATTGACTAGTCTCGACAGGACAGGCAGGAGCTATAATTCCCACAGTACTTTTCGTTATAGAAGGTTGTGTTATTGCATTTAACGCTGAAATTATTATTTTCTTTTCTTTTAACACCATATATTGTCTTTCCATGAGCTCTTTTTCTTTACTTTTGTAACCTGCTTTAGCGAACAGTTCAGCAGCAGACTTAAGAAATCCAGATCCCACTTCTAAAAGTTTGTTTTTTTCTTTAAGTTCCACTTCTTCATCAGCTCTAATCAAATACCAACTCGCATCAAAATATGTTGATGTAGCTAATGCCCAATCAGCTACACTTTCAAATCCGCCTTTACTATAAGAATTAGCTGCTTTTCTAAGCATTATCTTAATTCTAGCATATATATGTGCTTTTACTTCTGTATTGGTGGCTTCATCAAATTTACAACCAAGTTCTAAAGCTTGGCAGAAAGCAGAATTACCTAAAGAAAGCATTTTTAATTTATTTTCCTTAAACAGATTACTGGCTTTATCAAATAAGGATGAGGCGTTTGAAAATTTTTGAAAATCTTCAGAGTTCTCTGCGAGTTCCATATTTTCCCAAGCTTTGCACAGGTAATATACAGCCTCTAATTCTCTTCTCTCTTTTTCCAAATCAAATTTTATACATATATATTTGAATTGTGAAGCTGCTATAGAAAATTTTTCTGCTGCTACAATATGTTCTCCTTTCTTCCCTAAGATTCTCGCATTTTCAACATCTGCTCGAGCAGTACAATAATTAATTCTAATTTTAGCTACATTTTTCAATTTTTTGATACGCTCTATTTCTAATTTATCCTTAGATTTCTGGATAACAGTATCCAATACATTTAATGCGGCATTAAAGTATACACTACTAGTGTTGTATTGCTCTATGGCAACTGGATGATTTTCTTCTTTACTTAAATATTCTGCTTCTTCTAAAAAAATCCAGGCATAGTAATACGAGGACTCAAAATTATAGTTAGGTAAATTTTTTAGGATTTGACAAGCCTTTTCATAACTATTTTTAGCATTAATATGATTCTCTTCTTTATGATATAACTTAGCTATTTCTATTAAAGCCCAAGCATCTGCATATGATATTTTTTCTTTAGTTCTTTCTTT